>CAJXVQ010000345.1 GCA_913060685.1 uncultured Verrucomicrobiales bacterium | reverse complement strand
TCTACACAGAGTAGATCGTCGGCAGCGTCAGATGTGTATAAGAGACAGACCCCAACGGCGCATTTGCGTGAGGAACCAAACGCCATCCGAGTAGTAAGGGTAGCTGGCCTTGTATTTGAAGAAGACGTTGAAGTCAGGCATCTCGCGCTTGTCGGTTTTCTGGAAGAAGAAGTATCCGGTCATGGAGTTCTTGATGATGTCGAAGTCAGCACCGACGTAGTTCTTCTGGGAGAGGATGCGGCAGGCTTCCTCGCGGTTGATGAGCTTGCCGTCTTCAGTGGCGTCGAGCCATTTACCGGCTTTGATGAGGGCCTTGGTGACCGCAAGGAGGGTGTTGGGATTTTCGTCAGCCCAGGCCTTGGTGATGCCGAAGACTTTCTCGGGGTTGTTCTTCCAGATGTCGTAGTTGGTGACAACGGGGACGCCGATTCCTTTGGCGACCGCTTGCTGGTTCCAGGGCTCGCCAACGCAGTAGGCGACGTTCTTGCCGGACTCAAGAGTGGCGGGCATTTGGGGAGGAGGAGTGGTGGAAAGCTCGATGTCACCACCGGTAAATCCCTTGAGGTCGGTAGAGGTATACATTCCGGGGTTGATACCGGCTGCGGCGAGCCAGTAGCGGATCTCGTAGTTGTGTGTGGAGACCGGGAAGACCATTCCCATGGGGAGTTTTTTACCGGAGTCCTTGGCGGCATCGACGATTGGCTTCAATGAATCAGCGGTGATGGGGTGGGGAGGAGTGTCGGACTGAAGCTTCTCATCGTTCTCCTGCATGCCTTCCCAGATTTCGTTGGAAACGGTGATGCCGTTTCCGTTGAGGTCGAGGGTGTATGGCGTGACGATATGAGCCTTGGTGCCAAAGCCGATGGTGGCGGCGATGGGCTGGCCGGAGAGCATATGTGCGCCGTCGAGTTCGCCGGTGATGACGTTGTCGAGCAGCTGCTTCCAGTTTGGCTGGGCGATGACTTCGACGGAAAGGCCTTCCGCTTCGAAGAAGCCTTTTTCTTTTGCGATTACGATGGGTGCGCAATCGGTGAGCTTAATGAAGCCAAACTTGAGGGAGTCTTTTTCAAGCGCCAGTTCGCTGGTGCCGGTTGTTACAGGAGCAGGAGGAGTGGCGGGTGTTTCCGCCGGTGCGGTGCTTGTTGTGCCGGGCGTTGGGTCGGTTGCCGGCGGGTCGGTGGTCGCAGAACTGTCTGGTTTGTCCTGACATGAGCACAGGGCGAGTGCGGTGAGTGAGAGTAGTGTGGCTTTGCGTATCATTGTGTTTGTCCCATCGCTGGGAACACCTCCTGAGCCCGTTCCATACCACAAGGATCTTAAAGGAATCCTGTTTCCAATGAACTCCATTCATCTTCATTTTTGATAAATCTCATGGTGACTCGCATTTCCCGATGATTCATGGAGGCGTAAGATGCTGAGCCATTGGTTGGAAAAAATTAAGGTGGAGGGAGTTGTCTTGTTCTTTGGAAATAAGATTATTTACGAATGAATCAAAGTTGAGTAAATCGACAAACACATTCATGAAAAGATCGACATTCTCTCTCGCTTTATTGTTTCTGCCCGGGCTTGCGGCAGCGGTGCCAATTGCAGGCGTTGATTTTAGTGATGAATTCGGGCTGAGCACGGATGTGCCGGAGGACTTGGTTCTTAATGACTCAGTCACGGTATCCGCTGGTTGGACATTTCCAGGTATCACAGGCCAAATTATCCAGGGAGATGGCAACGCCAATGCGGGACGCGATTCGGCACCGGCGGCAAAATTCGATGGCCCGGTCGGTGATGGAACCGCTCCCGCAGTGGGAGATGCCGCGCCGACGGACGGAATCCATCAGTTCTCGATTGAGGTGGGTGCTGAGAAGCTCAAGCTGACCAAGGTATCCTTCGACTTTAGTAAGGCTACCGGTTCGGCGAATATTCGGTGGATCGCTTTTAAGACGAGCCTCGACGACAACTTAATCTATAGCGAGGTGGGACCAATTCGACCGAGCTTCACGTCGGTCGAGCTTCCCTTGGTCGGGTCTCAATACGAAGAACTGGAGAACCAGACGGTCGATTTCATCTGGTATTGCGGGGGACAGGGATCCGGAGACATGGATATTGATTCCATCGTGATCGAGGGAATTTTATCAGGCGATGATGACAGTGACGGCATGCCTGATGCCTTTGAGCAGACGATTATTGATGCGGATCCCGCCGATGGGCTTGTGACGATTGAGGACGTTCTGCCTGGTGATGATTTTGATAATGATGGCTCCGATAATTTGGAGGAGTTTACTCATAATACTTTGCCAACAAACCCGGACTCGGATGAGGACGGATTATTTGATGGGGTGGAGTCCGGTAGCGGGACATTTGTTGATCTGGCAACGGATACCGGAACGGATCCTCTGGATAGTGATACTGACGATGACGGGCTACTCGACGGAGTGGAGACCAATGATGGGAGCTTTGATGATCTTGCGACCGACACCGGAAGCAATCCACTCAAGGGAGATACGGACAGCGATCTCATGCCGGATGGATACGAAGCGAATAACGGACTTGATCCCAGTAGCGATGATGCAACAGCTGATGCCGATACAGATGGAGCGAGTAACTTGGATGAGTATACCAACGGAACACAGCCGGGGAATCCTGACACCGATAATGACGGGCTCTTGGACGGGGTGGAATCAAACACTGATACCTTTGTGAATGCTTCCGATACGGGCACGGATCCCTTGAATGCGGACACTGATGGAGATGGGTTGTTGGATGGCGTCGAGAGCAATGATGGCTCGTTCAACGATGCGATGGACACTGGAAGCAATCCACTGGAAGCCAACACCGATGGTGACAATTTCCGCGATGGAGCCGAGGTGATGATGCATGGAACAGATCCGACAAACAGCGGGAGCTTCCCTCCGACACAAACGACCGTTCTTTTTCTGGAAGCGGATGGGACCGGAACCGTCGGAGCGGACGAAGTGGCGGTGACCTTCCTTGAGGATAAGTTCGGTCTTGATAAAGTGACAGTGCAAGCCGCTAGTGCGGCCGTCACCGGTGATGAGTTGGCCTATGGTTTACTTGTCCTTTCTTCCACCCCGGGCTCGGGTGATATCCGGAATAAATTCATCGATTCAGTGGTTCCGATTGTGAACTGGGAAGAAGCGATCAGTGACAATGGTGCGGGCGAGTTTGGATCGAGCATCGAGATCATGACGAAGTCGAGTACGACGACCGAGATCATGCTCGGTGATCATCCCATTGCGGGAGGGCTTCCTGAAACGATCACTCTTTTCGAGGATGTGGTTGGGCAAACAAATAGCACATCCATGGTATTCGGTGATCTGGCGGTGGTAGGAACAGCAGTGCAGGGAACCGGCAATGGAGGACTCAACAATGGTGGGGATGTGACTGGAAATGCGATGATCATTGCCACCGAGGCTGGTGATGAAGTCGATCCCGGAACAGGGACGACAGACGGAATTGCGCCGGCTCGCCGTGTTATGATGCCATGGACAGACAATGCCTTGGCCAATCTCTCGGCCGATGGATGGGCCCTTTTCTCAAATGCTCTCGACTGGGCGATCGGTGATCTTGGAAGTCCGGTCCCGTTTCGGATCGTGAGCTTCACTGTTGATACCACGACGCCTGGAAACCGGGTTGGCACTTTGATTTTTACCTCAAGTGAGGGCCAGGAATACACCATCCTGACTTCGACAGATCTGGCAGACTTTACGACCGGGAATGGTGCGGAGCTGAATACTGTGACCGGGACCGCTGGGACGACTACGGTTCAGATCGACTTCAATGCCAATGCAATCCCGCTGAGCGATGTGAAGCGATTCTTCGTGGTGAGAGAAGGGGGCGAAGAGTAGTCGGCTGGCACACCAAGGAATGAGTTTCAGCTCAGAGAAATCTTCAGTCTGATCTATGCCGGGGAAGCACAATCGGATTGGCGTGACCTTGTTCCTTGGGTTTGTGGTCTTTCGTTCAGTGGGAGCAGTCAGCCTTGCCGGAGTCGTTTTTTTTTAGTGCAGGTGAACCGTATTGAAATGTTGCTGGAAAGATCTTCAGTTCGTGAGATCACAAGATAGGATCAAGCTACCGTGAATCCAGAGGTGCTCCTATGAATGTCGATACAAGCTCAATGAGCCTTTTTGAACGGAAGCTCAGCCTCTGGGTGTTTCTGTGCATCGTAGCGGGAATTGCTCTGGGCAAGGTTGCTCCGGGCATCACCAGGACCCTCGATGGCATGTCCATTGTCGTGAATGGCGCACCGGTGGTTTCGCTGCCAATCGCGGTCTGCCTCTTTTTTATGATGTATCCCATCATGGTGAAGATCGACTTCGGCAAGGCGATCAAGGCGGGCGGAAATCTCAAACCGGTTATGCTGACGCTGGTGGTTAATTGGGTGATCAAGCCGTTCACGATGTTCGGGTTCGCGGTGCTTTTCCTGGGCGTGTTTTTCAAAGATTTCCTTCCCGGCACCGAAATTGTCAAAGACGGCACCGAGGTTGAGCTTTATCGCTCGTATATCTCGGGAGCGATCCTGCTTGGGATTGCGCCCTGCACCGCGATGGTGCTGGTGTGGGGATTTTTGGCCAAGGGAAACCAAGGGCTCACCCTCATCCTGGTTGCGGTGAATTCGCTCCTCATGCTGGCACTCTATGGCGTGTTGGGTGGCTGGCTTCTGGGAGTGAATCAGATGCCCGTTCCGTGGGAGACTCTCTTGCTCTCGGTATTGATCTACGTGGCCCTCCCTTTGTTCGCCGGATATTTTTCACGAAAGTGGATCCTTAAGACCAAAGGGCAGGAGTGGTTTGAGGACCGTTTCCTTCAGTATCTTTCCCCGGTTTCCATCGTAGCTCTTCTCGCGACCCTCGTCCTTCTTTTCAGCTTCAAAGGTGCCACCATTTTGGAGAATCCCCTGACCATTCTCTGGATCGCGATTCCACTGGCTCTCCAAACAGTTTTCATTTTTGCGATCACCTATCTGGCAGCCAGGATGCTCAAGTTCCGCTACGAGGACGCGGCCCCTTCCGCGATGATTGGAGCTTCGAATCACTTCGAAGTGGCGATTGCTACGGCCGTGATTCTCTTTGGCCTCGGTTCGGGGGCAGCCCTCGCGACGGTGGTTGGAGTGCTGATCGAAGTTCCCCTCATGCTGTTGCTGGTTGGCTTCTGCAAGAAGACGACCCACTGGTTTCCGTCTTCCTAGCTTGCCCGGAGACCGTTTCACTGGGATTGTCTCACAATGAAACCAACCTCCGCGATTGTCCTATGGGCCATGGCTGTCCTCGCTTTGCCTCTTTTCGGCAAGAAGCCGAACGTCATCATTATCTTCACCGATGATCAGGGTTCCATTGATCTCAATTGCTACGGGGCAAAAGACCTCGTGACGCCCCACATGGATGGCCTTGCGAAGCGCGGGGTGAAATTCACCCAGTTTTACTCGGCGGCGCCTGTGTGCTCGCCCTCGCGGGTTGGGCTCCTGACCGGTCGCACGCCCCAGCATGGAGGGTTAAACGGCAATGTCGCGCTGGACTCGGTCGGGATGCCATCCGCCCAGATCACGATTGCCGAGGCCTTAAAAAAGGAGGGCTATGCCACTGCGCACATCGGCAAGTGGCACCTCGGGCATTCGGAAAAAACAATCCCCAACGCCCAGGGCTTTGACCACTCCTTTGGCCACCTCGTCGGCTGCATCGATAACTACTCCCACTTCTTTTACTGGAGCGGACCGAACAAGCACGACTTGTGGCGGAATGGCAAAGAGGTCTTTCACAACGGTCAATTCTTTCCTGATCTCATGGTGAAGGAAGCCGGCGAGTTCATCGATCAGAACAAGGAGAAGCCCTTCTTCATCTACTTTGCTCTCAATACCCCGCATTATCCCTACCAAGGCTCGCCCGAGTGGCTTGAGCATTACCAGGATCTCCCATACCCCCGCAATCTCTACGCGGCCTTTCTTTCCACCACCGATGACCGGATTGGCACTCTTCTCAAGAAAGTGGAAGAGGCGGGTCTAAGCGAGGACACCATCATCATCTTCCAGTCCGATCACGGAGCTTCGCAAGAAGTCCGCGCCCACAAGGGAGGCGGCAGTGCCGGACCCCATCGCGGTGGTAAGTTCAGCCTCTACGAAGGAGGGATCCGCGTTCCTGCCATCATCTCCTGGCCCGGCAAACTCCCGCAAAACGAAGTCCGCACTCAGATTGCCACCGGCTGCGATTGGTTCCCCACCGTTCTGGAGCTTTGCGGAGTCCCGGCAGCTGACCATAAGATCGATGGCAAGAGCCTCGTCCCTGTCATCAAGTCGGCTGAAGCCAAGACCCGCCATCAGGAATTCCACTGGAAATCCGGCAGGGCGACCGCGGTGCGCCAAGGGAAGTGGAAGTTGATCATGACTGAAAAAAAGACCGATCTCTTCGATCTCCCCAATGACCTCGGCGAAGCAAAAAACCTGGCCGCTCAAAATCCCGAAATGGTCGCGAAGCTGACCAAAGCGAGCCACCAATACTGGCAGAGCATCGCCGCGCAGAAGTGAGTGACAAAGAGATCTATGTTCATCTGCACCGGGTTCCAATAGCCCAAGCGGAATAGCTCTGGAAGCGTGGCATGATCCGTCCCGGTCATAAAAAAAAACATGCCAGGCATGTTTTAATCTAGACAAGAAAATCTGGATGTTTAGATTGTCAGTGTGAAGTCGCAAGTGCCTGATGATAAGAGTAGTGGAGAGGAGAAGGTTTGGACGCCGCTAGAGCTGGCGGAGGTGAAGACGCCGCGCAGAATTGGCTCGATTTGGCAGGCGAAGGGGGCTTCGTCACGGCGGCGGCTGAAGTTTGATCACCGGGCAACTTGCTACCATGTGATGTCGCGGACGGTGAATGGGGAGTTCCTTTTCGGTCCGGCGGAGAAGGAAGCGTTCCGGCGGATGATGTGGCGAATGGCGGCCTTTTCAGGGGTGGAGGTTCTCACTTATGTGGTGATGGATAACCATTTTCACGTGCTGGCAAAGGTCCCGGATCGGGAGAAGTGGCTGCGGAAGTTTGAAGGTGAAGAAGGAGAGCGGAGGCTGCTCAAGCATTTGGCGACAGTTTACTCGAGGAAGTTCCTGGAGCAGCTGAGTCGAGAGATTTCGACCTTCAGGGAGCAGGGGAATGAACGGGCGGTGGGCGAATTGCTGGATCGCTTTAAGAAGAGGTTTTGCGATATCAGTCTGTTTGTGAAGGAGTTGAAGGAGAGGTTTAGTCGCTGGTTCAACAAGCAAAAGGGGCGGCGGGGGACCCTTTGGATGGATCGATTTAAGAGTGTGCTGGTTGATGGCGAGGAAGCGCTTGCGACGATGGCGGCCTATATTGATCTGAATCCGGTGAGGGCCGGGATTGTGGCGGATCCAATGCTCTATGAGTGGAGTGGGTATGGGGCTGTCTCTTATACACATCTGACGCTGCCGACGATCTA
>CAJXVQ010000344.1 GCA_913060685.1 uncultured Verrucomicrobiales bacterium | reverse complement strand
CGAGATCAGCCTCGGTCTCGTGGGCTCGGAGATGTGTATAAGAGACAGGCGCAGATTGATGTGCAGTTGAAGCGGAGACACGACTTGATTCCCAATCTGGTTGAGACGGCAAAGTCCTACATGAAACACGAGAAGGATACGCTTGAGGCGGTGATTCAGGCGCGCAATGCCGCGGAGTCGGCGCGCTCAGGGTTGTCCCCCGACAATGCCGGAGGGATGGAGAAGTTAATGAAAGCGGAAGGCGGTTTGGGCTCGGCAATGGGCCGCTTGTTTGCGCTCTCGGAGGCTTATCCTGATCTGCGTTCGAATGAAAATATGAAGCAGTTGAGTGAAGAACTCACGAGTACCGAGAACAAGGTGGCGTTTGCGAGACAGGGCTACAATGATGCGGTGATGCACTATAATAATAAGCGGGAAGCCTTTCCGAGCAGTGTGATTGCCGGGATGTTCAACTTTGGAGCCGCGGTGATGTTCGAGGTCTCGGATGAATCCGAGCGTGAGTCGATTAAGGTCGACTTCAGCTAAGAGAGGTTGAGAAATATGATAAGTTATGGATGTTCTGATTATTGCGTTTGGGGTTATCGTTGCCATCTTGTGGTTGATCATCGGTTGGCGTGGGATGAAGGCTCATGAAATGCTAGCCAGGCAGGCTGAACGAGCGAACGACTCCCTGGAGTCGCCTGAAGTCGGCAGTCTGAATGACGATATGAGAATCCAGAGTCGGCTTTATAATGAGTTTGTTCGGAGTCATCCCGGAGTCGAAAGCCTCACTTCCAAAGAGCGTCATGACAGCTATCGGGAATGGAGCTCGAAGCAGGGTGATTAGAATCAGGATTGATGGATTTTTTTGAAGCACAAGAACAGGCCCGGCGTAAGACCAAGTGGCTGGTGCTTTGGTTTCTGCTTGCGGTCGTCGGGGTGGTGATTGCGGTGGACGTGCTCGTCTTCTTTCTGATGGGAGGAGGGCAGGCGACGGAGATGGTCGTTCTGGCGTCGGTGGTGACGGCGGGCGTCATTCTGGCGGCAAGTGGCTACAAATCGATGCAGCTCAATGGGGGTGGCTCGGTGGTGGCTCACGATTTGGGCGGGCGGCTTTTGATGCCCGGCTCGACCGATTTTGATGAGAAACGGCTTTTGAATATTGTCGAGGAGATGGCGATCGCTTCGGGGATGCCGGTTCCGCAGGTTTACCTGATGGATAATGAGGAGGGGATCAATGCCTTTGCGGCGGGGACGGAGCCTTCGAACGCGGTGATCGGGGTGACGCGGGGGTGTTTGCAACGGCTTTCGCGTGATGAATTGGCCGGGGTGGTGGCTCATGAGTTTAGCCACATCTTGAACGGCGACATGAGATTGAATATGCGCCTGATGGGCTTGGTTTTTGGGTTGGTGGTGATCTCGATCGTCGGGCGCGGGATGGTGGAGCTTTTGCGATTTCAAAGTCTCTCTTCGAGGCGGAGTTCCAATAAGGAGGGTGGAAATGCCCTAATGGTTTTGTTTTTGCTGGGGCTGGGCTTGGTGGTGATCGGATCGATCGGAGTGTTTTTTGGGAGATTGATTCAAGCCGCGGTTTCGCGCCAACGTGAGTATTTGGCAGATGCCTCGGCAGTGCAGTTTACGAGAAATCCGGATGGCATTGCGGGGGCCTTGAAAAAAATCGGAGGGCTTTCGGAGGGATCGAAGATGAAGAGCGCGAAAGCGATCGAGGCGAGCCACATGTTTTTCTCAAACGGAGGAATGTTCAGCTTCGGGCTGGCAACGCACCCGCCGCTGGAAATTCGAATTCGCAGAATTGCGGAGGGGTGGGACGGGAAGTTTTTGGAAACTCAGCTCAAGCCCGTGGCGGAAGGGCGTCGTGAGCGCAAGACTCCGAAAAAAGGAGGTTTTGGTGCTTTGCCAGGAGTTTTGATGATGGACGGTTTGGAGGAATTGGGTGCGGAGGAGCGCCGGGTGGTAGAATCAGGAGAGGGGATTCATCGTGGACTTTCGGAACGGTGGAAGGAAGCCAGTCATGATCGCGAGGAAGCGCAGGCACTGGTGTTTGGGCTGTTGTTGGCGGAAGATGATGAACTTTTGGCGGGGGAGGTTTCGTTTTTAAAAAAGACGGCGGGCGAGGATGCGAAAGCCCGGGCTTTGGAGTGGCAGACGGAGGTTCGGGGGCTGCATTCGGCGCGGAAGATTGCTCTTATCGAGCTGGCCCTGCCGACTTTGCGTGGGCTGAGTGAGTCGGAGTATCAGCGTTTTCTCGGGATTACCCGATGGCTGATCTCGAGCGATGGGGAGGTGGACTTGTTCGAGTTTATGATTCAGCGGGTGATCGAAAGGCACCTTGGGAGTCACTTCGAGAGGCGGGGATTTCAGAAGATTCGATACCGGTCTTTCGATAAATTGCTGAAGGAGGCCAACGTTCTGATTTCGACAATGGCCTCAATTGGGGCGGAAACTGAAGAACAGGCCAAGGCTGCGCATCGGGAGGTCACGAAAGACTGGCGGCAGAGCTTTCCGCTCGAGAGCGTCACTTCGCACGATGAATTGGACGCCGTGCTGGATAAGTTCGACCAGTCTTCGCCCTTGGTGAAACGGCAGCTTTTGATCGCTTGCGGAAAGGCGGTGGCGCGGGATGGGAGGCTCACGAGTCGTGAGGTTGAATTGCTCCGAACGATCGCCGATTCGATCGGATGCCCTCTCCCCCCCTTTGTGTCGGAATTGAAGGAAGGGGAGATTTAGGAAGGGTGGGACTTGCATTTCGGAGAGGTGCGGTTGAGTTTCAACCCAGATATTCAATATGGATAAAGAACGCGCGCCTTGGTGGCTTTGGCCAAACTTACTGAGCTTGGATGCTCCGTTGGTGGCCTTGGGGTGGGCCTGGATGTTTTCGAAAGCATGGGGAGTGGTGAGTGTTCCGTGGCAATTGTGGGTGACCCTGGGACTCGCTGTTTGGATTGTTTACGTTCTCGATCGTCTCTTTGATGCCAGGCGAGCGGGTGGGATGATTCAACTCGAGAAGCGGCACGACTTTCACCAACGGCATGCGAAGGTGTTTCTGGTGTTTGTAGGCCTAGCCGGACTGTGGTGCCTGCATTCGGTCCTCTCCGAGCTCGCTCGAACGGTTCTTCAGTATGGACTCTTTGTGATGCTTTGTTCGGTGGTTTACTTCATCATTGCCTGGAATCAGAAGGGTTCGGCGCATTCGGGTTTGGGGAAAAATTTGGTGGCAGGTCTCACTTTTGCCTACGGAGCGTCGGCAGGGATTCACGCCAATGCGCCGGTTTTGCCCTTTGGTGACATGGTCTTTTCGTCGGAGGTTTTATTGTTTGCGGCCCTGTGTGTGGTGAACATGACGGCAATTGATTTTTGGAGACTCGAGGGGGAGGAGGATGACGATGCTGCTGCCGTGCTGAATCTCGGGACGCTTTTGGTGGGCGGAATTTCGATGTATATTTACATGAGCACGCTGAAGCGGGAGGCTTTTTTCTTTAACGAGGATTATTATCACGAGCAGGCCTTTTATAAGCCGTTTGCGGTGGGGCTTTTGGTGGGGGCCGCGAGCTTTTTTCTGCTGAATCAAGCGCGCCGGAGAATCGGGGTTGATGCTTATCGGGTTTTGGTCGATGTCGCGGTGGCGGCTCCGGTTTTTGTTTTTTGGGTCATGATATCCCTCGATGGGAATCCAAGAACTTGATTTGGGGTTGAGCCAGAAGGAACTCTGACTAACACTGCGCCCACCAACATGAGCGGAGTGATCGATTCATCTAAAAAACCAGCAATTTTGATTCTCGGGGCGCCGGGATCGGGGAAGGGAACGCAAGGAGCTGTGCTCGCCCAAATTCCGCGATTTTATCACTACTCAAGTGGCGATGTCTTCCGCCAACTTGATACCCGGACCGATCTGGGACGAAAATTTGTAGAGTATTCCAAGCAGGGGGAATTGGTGCCTGACGAGCTTACGATTCAGCTTTGGGCGAGTCACATGAAAGACCTGGTCACGAGTCACCGCTACAAGCCCGATATTGATATTCTGGTGCTCGACGGAATTCCCCGGAATCAGGATCAGGCCATGATGCTGGAGAAGCATGTCGAAATTCATCAGGTTTTTCACCTGAGTTGTCCCGACCGTGATGAATTGGCGCGCCGCTTGCGAAAGCGTGCGCTCAAGGAGCAAAGGCTCGATGATGCATCGGAGGTCGTGATTCAGCATCGCATCAAGACGTATGAAGACGAGACCAAGCCGATCCTGGACTACTACGGTGAGGATCTCCAATGTGTTGTCGACGCGACCCAGTCGCCGGCCAAGGTCCTCTATGATATTTTGGCAAGGCTGCAGACGCTTGAGGCTTACCAGAAAATTGCCAATCAAACGATTTAACGATGCGTCTTGTTTTCATGGTTACGGGGGAGATCTCCGAGCCGACATTCGCCGATGTGCTGGCGAGTGGGCATGAGGTTGTTGGATTGGTGACCCAGCCGGACCGTCCGGTGGGCCGGAAGCAGATTATGACGGCACCGCGGGTGAAAGAGTTGGCTTTGGCCGCCGGAGTGCCGGTGATCCAGCCTGAATCGGTTCGGGGGGAGGAAGCGCTCGAGCAAATCCGGGCCTGGAATCCCGAGGTCATCGTGGTGATGGCCTACGGTCAGATTCTACCGCAAAAACTCATCGATCTTCCGGAACGTGCCATCATCAATCTCCATGCGTCGTTGCTCCCGAAGTATCGAGGGGCTTCCTGTATTCAGGCGGCGCTGAAAAACGGTGATGCTGAGACGGGTTGGAGTGTCATCCATGTGGTGAAGAAGCTGGATGCGGGTAATGTGATCCTGCAGCAACCTTCCGCGATTTTGGAGGGGGAGACTGGCGGGGAACTGCATGATCGTCTCGCGAAAGCCGGACCGGCGGCCTGCCGTGCCGCACTTGAACTTCTGGAGCAAGGAGAAGTGGTCGGAGAGGTTCAGGATGAGAACCTTCAATCTTATGTTCCGAAGTTGGGGCGCAAGGATGGCTATCTTGATTTTTCAAAGTCAGCGGAAGAGAACGAACGGCTGATCCGGGCCTGTCATCCCTGGCCGGGGACATCGGCGGGTCTTGGCTCCAAGAGGTTGAAAATTTTTCCTCCAACGCAGGTCGGAACGGGTTCAAGTCAGCCGGGTGAATTGCTGGCGAGAGAAGATGGTTCTTTGGAGATCGCCTGCGGAAGCGGGAGTCTGATCTTGAGCGAAGTGCAGCTCGAAGGTAGTCGGCGCATGGCCGGTGGGGAGCTTGCCAGGGGGCATCGCGAGGCGCTGGAGGTGGGGTTGAAATAGCTGGCGTTTTTAGTAAATAGGGGTTAATATTTCACTCATGCGAAAGATTATGGCTCTATTTTTGGCCTCGATGACTCTGGCCGGTGCGACAACTCTCGAAGTGTTAAGAGTTTATCAACCTCTCTCTCTTCACGGGACGGACGTCGATCATGATTTCGAGGGGCAGCCGGTTGCTGCTCGTATTTTTGCACGCCCGATGGTTTTGAGTGGGGCAATGCCAGAGAATTTGGTGGCTGCGATCGCGACCCCTCATCGGATGCCGTCAACCTTCAACTACGATGTGAAGGAGTGTAACCTTCTGACCTTGTTTGGCGTGGAAGTGACCGGGAGCATGGTTGATTCCGGTGAATTGGTTGTCGCCTTCAACCTTGCGAAAGTGAAAATCCCTGAGGACTTTGATTTGCCCTTGCGAACGGTTTTGAAGTTGTCCGTCAAAGCGCTGAAGCAAACGCTCAATGGATACCATCATGCGGAAAACAAGCCGATGAAAGTGAAGATCACGATCACAGGAACGACGGCCAAGAATACCAGTTTGGGCAATCTTGCGGAGAGCTTCGTAGTGACGGGCTAAGGTTCGCCCCTTCATTTTGCGGAGGTTTTTTTGCGGGAATTTTGGAAGATGAACTTTTCCGCTTTCCGGTTAAGTCCGGCCCTGCCAAGATCTCGCGCAGCACATGAGCGACCTGGCATCGATCCGAAACTTTAAAAGAGTCGTCTTGAAACTCAGCGGTGAAGCCCTTCGGGCTTCCGGGAGTCACGACAATATTTCACCTGAGATCGTGGAGCGCATTGCTCGCGAAATTCACGAAGCGCGGGGGGCAGCTGATGTCGAACTGGCCATCGTGGTTGGAGGAGGCAACTTCTGGCGAGGGGCTTCAGCGAGCGCCCGCGGGATGGACCGGGCCACCGCCGACTACGTCGGAATGCTCGCCACGGTCATGAATGCTCTCGCACTTCAAGCCGCGCTTGAGCAGGAGGGAGAAGAATGCATCGTTCACTCTGCCATCCACATGCAGAACGTGGCGGAGCCTTTCATTCGCCGAAAGGCATCCCGTCAAATGTCACGTGGCGCGATTGTTATTTTTGCAGCCGGCACCGGAAGCCCTTTCTTCTCAACCGACACGACCGCTGCTCTTCGGGCCAACGAGATGAATGCCGACGTCATTTTTAAGGCCACCATGGTCGACGGAGTCTATGATTCCGATCCCAAGAAGAATCCCGACGCCGTCCGCTATGAGACGGTTTCCTTCCGCGAGTGCATCAGCAACGAACTTGGGGTGATGGATTCTACCGCCTTTAGTCTTTGCATGGACAATGACATCCCGATTATTGTCTTCGATCTCGAGAAGGAAGGAAATATCCAGCTCGCTCTTAATCGCCAGGATATCGGCACCATCGTTCATTAAAACTCACCAACAAACCCATGGAAGCACCGGAAGCATTGAAACAGGTCGAAGAGGCCATGAAGAAAGCCCTTGAGCATACCAGCTCGGAGTTCACCTCAATTCGCACAGGCAAGGCCTCGCCGGCTCTTGTCGAGAACCTGGACGTCTCAGTCGCTGCTTATGGCAGTGTCATGAAGCTCAACGGCCTCGCCGTGATCACCGCGCCGGAGCCCCGGATGTTGGTGGTTCAGCCCTTCGACCCCTCGACTTCAGGGGATATCGAGAAGGCGATCCGCGAGAGCAAGCTCGGCCTTAATCCTGTCAATGAAGGTCAAAGGATTCGCCTGCCGATTCCCGAGCTCTCCGAAGAGCGCCGGGTGGAGATGGTGAAATCCGTCAAGTCGATGGCTGAGGAAGGCCGGGTCCGGGTCCGCAGTGCTCGCAAAGAGGGCATGGATCTCGGTAAGAAGATGAAAGCTGATAATTCTGTCACCGAAGACGGTCAGCGGGATTATGAATCCAGTGTGCAGGATCTCACTAACAAGTTCGTTGGCGAGATTGACTCCATGACCGACTCCAAGGAGAAGGAAGTGATGACCGTATAGGTTTCACTTGAATCAACTTTCCGCCGCAGTGGGTCAGTCGACTTTCTGCGGCTTTTTTTGTGGAAGGCGGGGAAGCTTGGCAAAGGCACTTTTGCGGTGAAGAATGGGCTTATGTCGAATTTATGGATCTGTCTCTTATACACATCTGACGCTGCCGACGATCTACTCTGTGTAG
>CAJXVQ010000343.1 GCA_913060685.1 uncultured Verrucomicrobiales bacterium | reverse complement strand
CGAGATCAGCCTCGGTCTCGTGGGCTCGGAGATGTGTATAAGAGACAGCGCCAAAATCTGCCGAGGTGTCGTCATGGGCGCAGACAACACTGTCGAACACGGCTCGGTCATTGGCGGCTTGCCACAGGATCTCAGCTTTGACCCCACCACCGAATCCGGTGTTCTCATTGGAAACGGCAACACCATCCGCGAATACGTCACCATTAACCGCAGCACCCGGCCAGGCGGCAACACCATCGTCGGCGACCGCAACTTCCTCATGGCCGTCACCCACCTCGCCCACGACGTCGAAATCGGGAACGACAACATCTTCGCCAATAACGTCATGATTGCCGGCCATTGCCACCTTGGCTCCCAGATTTTCCTTGGCGGTGGCTCCGGGTTTCACCAATTCGTCCACATTGGCGATTTCGCCATGTCCCAGGGAAACTCGAGTATTAGCAAGGATATCCCTCCCTACTGCACCGCCCACCGAAACAACATCCTCTCGGGATTAAACGTCGTCGGTCTCAAGCGCGGTGGCTTTTCCCCGACCGAGCGCAAAGAAATCAAGCTGGCCTATTCCATGGTCTTGAATTCCAAATCCAACCGAACTGAAGCACTCGCCCAAGCCGACCAACTCACCTGGAGCCCCACTTCCGCTAAAATCATCGAAGCCGTCCGATCACCCTCGACCAAAGGAATTCTCACCCGATAGCCTCGTTTTTATTGCAAAAATCTCTCCACTCAACTAGCAACCTGTCACACAAATCCAGTCTCTTACAATTATGAGCAAACGCGTTCTCCTCACCACCACTTCCTTCCAGGACACTCCCGGAACCCACCAAGATCTTTTGAACTCCCAGGACTGGGAAGTCATCCGCGCCCGCGGGCCGCTTTCGGAAGCAGAAATGCTCGAACTCGCAGGCGAATTCGACGCTTTCCTTTGTGGAGACGATGCCATCACTGCCGCCGTCATCGACAAGTCCCTCCCCCGTCTCCAGACCATCTCCAAATACGGCATCGGCCTCGATAAGATCAACGTCGATTATGCCACCGAGAAAAAGATCCCCGTCCTTTTCACCCCGGGAGTCAACCACACCACCGTCGCCGAACACACCTTCGGCCTCCTCCTCGGGATCACCAAGGACATCCAGTCCAATGCCGTCGCCGTCCAAAACGGCGAATGGGTCGCCGGGTGGAAGAAGCCCGTCGGGAACGAGATCATGGGGAAAACCATTGGCATCCTCGGCCTCGGCCGCATCGGCAAGGAAGTCGCAATCCGCGCCCGCGCCTTCGGTATGAAAATCATCGCTTTTGATCCTTACTTCGATGATGCCTTCGCCTCGGAATATGGCGTTAAGCGTTGCGCCGACATGGATGAAGTTCTTCACAACGCTGATGTCGTCTCCCTCCACTGCTTCCTCAATGAAGAAACCGAGGACATGATCAATGCCGAAAAAATCGCTGAGATGCGTGACAATGTCATCGTTCTCAACTGCGCCCGCGGTGAAATTGTCAACACCAACGACATGGCCGATGCCCTCAAGTCCGGTAAAGTCGGCGGCTACGGTGCCGACGTCCTCGACGCCGAGCCACCCGCTCCAAACCATCCTCTCATCGGCGCACTCAACTGTATCATCACCAGCCACATCGCTTCCCGCACGCACGAATCGGTGCAACGCCAAGCCAACCGCTGCCTCAACAACGCCATCAACTTCTTCGCCGGAGCAGACGACGTCCTCTGCGCCAACGGCGTCCTCTAATTCCCAGACTTCAAACTGAACACTTCAAACTTTTCTCCATGAGCCTAGACATCAAACCAGCCTCAGAATGCGCCTACGACATCCTCTCGATGGGCGAAATCATGCTCCGTCTCGATCCCGGTGACGGCCGTGTTCGCACCACCCGCACTTTCCAGGCCTGGGAAGGCGGCGGCGAATACAACGTCGCCCGTGGTCTCCGCCGCTGTTTCGGTAAACGCGCCGCCGTCCTCACCGGATTTGTTGACAATGAAGTTGGCCGCCTCCTCGAAGATCTCGTCCTCCAGGGCGGAGTCGATACCCAATTCATCAAATGGGCTGACTTCGATGGCCTCGGCGTCGCCGCTCGTAACGGTCTCAACTTCACCGAACGTGGCTTCGGCGTCCGTGCCGCCAAAGGCACCTCCGACCGCGGCCACACTGCCGCCAGCCAACTCACCGTCGATGACTTCGACTTCGAGCACATCTTCGGAACCCTCGGGGTCCGTTGGTTCCACACCGGTGGCATCTTCGCAGCCCTCTCGGAAGGCAACGCGCAACTCACCATCGAAGCCTGTAAAGTTGCCAAGAAATACGGCACCATCGTTTCCTACGACCTCAACTATCGCCCCTCACTTTGGAAGTCCATCGGCGGACAATCCAAGGCCCAGGAAGTCAACCGTGAGATCGCCAAGTATGTCGACGTCATGATCGGAAACGAAGAAGACTTCACCGCATGCCTCGGTTTCGAAGTCGAGGGCGTCGATGAGGAAAACATCACCGGCCTCCAGCTCGACAGCTTCAAAAACATGATCAAAAAGGCGGTCACGGAGTTCCCCAACTTCAAGGCCACCGCCACGACTCTCCGCGAGGTCCACAGCGCCTCCGACAACGACTGGGCAGCCTTGGCGTGGCATGACGGCGAATTCCACAACTCCGTCAACCGCGAGCACCTCGAAATTTTCGACCGCGTCGGCGGCGGTGATTCCTTCGCCTCCGGACTGATCTACGGCTTCCTCGAATTCAATGACGCCGCCCAGGCCGTCGAATGGGGTGCCGCCCACGGAGCCCTCGCCATGACCACTCCCGGTGACACCACCATGGTCACCAAAGACGAAGTCGGAAAACTCGTCGGCGGTGGCTCGGCCCGCGTCGACCGCTAATCACCCTGCCTATTTTCACCAAGCCCGGAGCAGCCCACGCGCACTCCGGGCTTTTTTTGTGCTCCAAATGCACTATCTTAGTAACATGTTCCGATCGGCTCTCGCCATCTTATCCCTCTTCCTCGCTTCGTGTACAGCAGAAACGAGCGTTGTATTTCAGGATCCCGTTCTGCCTCCCCCAGGGGGAATCCCGAATATCTTCAAGTCATACTCTGACAAACAAGATTCCGTCATGATGCCCGGATGGGCCCGGAATTTCGACATGTCCGGCGTGTCCTTTAACCAAAAAATGACCGCGACTCTCGTCACCCGCAAACACATCGTGATGGCGGGCCACTACCTTCGTAAGCCCGGTGACAAAGTGATTTTCCACGACCGCCATGGCAAACGACTGGAACGCACCCTGGTCAAAACAAAACGGCTCAAATACGATGTCGGCGTTGGCCTCCTCGACCGCGACGTGCCCGCAACCCACCGGATTTACCCTCTCCCCAAAACCCGCCAGGATTTTTCCAATATCGTCGGGCGAACCGCCGCCGTCACCGACCAGAATCGCCGGATTTTCTTCCACGAAATCTCCCGTGTCAATCAGTTCACCACGGGCTTCCAACATCCCAAGCCCATTCTCCATGGCCATTCCAAAAAACTCGTGAGTGGCGATAGTGGAAATCCTTCTTTTCTCATCAGCGGCAATGAACTGGTCCTCATCGAAACCCACACCTTCGGTGGATCCGGTTCAGGTCCATTCTACGGGGGCACCGTCATTCAGAAAAATCTCCAAGCCGCCATCACCGAAATGGCTCCGGGGTATCTCCTCAAGTTCAAAGCCCTTTAATCCAAAGACATTCACTTGCGAGTTTAGCAAGTGAAACTAATCTAGGGCATGGCATTCACTCCAAAGCCAGATGCGGCTTTGCTCATCGTCGGTCACGGTTCCACCGAGAATCCGGACTCGTCCACCCCTTACTTCGATCACGCTCGCGAGGTCCGCCGCCGCAATCTTTTCGGCGAAGTCCATTGCTGCTTTTGGAAAGAAGAACCATCCATGCGGGAGGCCCTCTACATGATCGATGCCGAGGAAGTCTACATCGTGCCCGACTTCATCAGTGAGGGCTATTTCACTCAGGAGGTTATCCCACGTGAATTCGAACTCACCGGACCAACCACCAAGATCCACGGAAAAACGGTTCACTACTGTGATCCCGTCGGCATTCACCCTTCCATGACTTCGCTCATCTTGCAACGCACCGACGAAGTCGCGCCCGGAGTCGCCCAGGAAGAGTCCACTCTCTTCATCGTAGGTCATGGCACCGGCCTGAATAAGAACTCGACCAAGGCCATCAGGGATCAGGTTGATCACATCAAGACACTCCCGAACTGCCATTTCGCAAACGTCATCGACACCTACATGGAGGAACCGCCTTTCATCGCCGACTGGGCCAAGCTCGCCGAGACTCCCAACGTCATCGTCGTTCCGTTCTTCATCGCCGATGGGCTCCACAGCTATCAGGACATTCCCGTGATGCTCGGCTTCGAAAAAGAAGAAGGACTTGCCGCCAGCCAGAAGGATATTTTCCGCCACAACCCTTATCACCTTCAGGATAAGACTCTCTACTACTCCGCCGCCATCGGCACCGAACCGATGATGGCCGATGTCATCCTCGATCAAATCTCAACCTTCGATGCCCAGCATGTCGCTCACTAAAGTCCTCACAGATGCCCTCGATTCAGGGATCAACCAAATCGGACAACTCCGCATCCTACGCGATCCGCTCCGGCTTCATCACATCGATGATCACGATCTGGACTCGCTGAAAGTCCACACTGATCCGGAAGACGCCCGCCAGATTGGCCTCTACACCCCGGAAGGAGAGTATCGTTTCACCAAAGGCGAACTTTCCCTCCCCCAGGGCTGGATTTTCCACCTTGAATCTGTCGCAGACCTCCGGAGCACCATTGACATCTTCTACCCGGCTTCACTCGGACTTTGGAATGCCTGGAAAGGTGGAGAAATCCGCGTGCAAAACCTCCGTGACAAGCTGAACCGCCAAACCGGAATGTATCGCCACTCCCGCAATGTCTCCGACAAGGGCGCGCAGGAATTGGTGCAATGCCTCTGCGGTCCCGCCAACAAGTGCGTGAAGAGAATCCTCTGGCCAATCGACGATCAAATACCGCTCGAAGATTCCGAAGCAGCGCGCTTCAACGGGATCGTCGGAGAAGCTGACGATTCCACCGCTATCCCGATGGTCTGTCAGGAAGCCTGTAACTTTTTCGTCGCCCAGGCGCGCAAGAAATCGAAGGAAGAATTTGCAGCCAAGGAGGATTGATTTTTCGGGATTGCCTCGGACAGAGAGGACGGGCACAGTTCGTCGACACCTGTTCCACACCGTGAAACTCTTAATAGCCATCGCACTCCCTTTTCTCATTCTTTCCTGCGCGTTAACTCCGACGGAGGTAAAAGATGCCCCGAAACCCGAGCCGGAAACACCCGCTCAACCGGAACTCCCGGTCGAGGAACCTGATGATGGTCTCTCTTTTGCAGACCCGGTGACCACCGGCGAACTCCTCACCGATGAGGACAAAAAGACCGTCGCCGGCCCGGTTTCGGTCAAAGTTCCCGAGCCCACAGAGGATAGCGCGATCGACATCAAGCCATCCATCCCGCCCGCTCCGTCGGAAGACTAAAACCAACGCCTTCCAACATGGCTCAAGAACGTCCCCGCAAATTCAAAGCGGAACCTTACGAATGGCATCAAATTATCGAACTCGAAATTGAGGCTCTTTCCAACCTCGGAGCAGGCATTGCCAAGCCCGATGGCTGGGTCGTCTTCGTCCCATTTGCCCTCCCCGGAGAAAAGGTCCGCGCCAAGGTTTGGCGAAATGAGGGCAATTGCTCACACGCCGACCTCGTCGAAGTCCTCGCAGCCTCGCCCGACCGCATTGAGCCCCATTGCCCCCACTTCACAACCTGCGGTGGCTGCCAATATCAGCACCTTCCCTACGAAAAACAGCTGGAATGGAAAACCCGCCAGGTTCGTGAACTCCTCGAACACATGGTCGGTGTTGACGCTGTCGTGAAACCCACCATCCCCTCGCCCAGGCAATGGGGATACCGTTCCAAGATCACCCCCCATTTCCAACGACCCAAACCGGGCGAGGATTTCCCGATCGGCTTTCTCGAATTCAACCGTCGGAACCGCCTCGTCGACATCTACCATTGCCCCATCGCCATGGATGAGATCAACGAAGCCCTGCAACCCATTCGCGATGACGTCAAACGACGCGCCGCCGAATACAAAAAAGGAGCAACCCTTCTCCTTCGTGCGAGCGCGGATCGGGTCGAAACCAATCACCGCTCTCCGGTCTCTGAGAAAGTTGGTGATCTCACCTTCAACTTCCTCGCCGGGGATTTTTTCCAGAACAATCCCTTCATCCTCGAAGCCTTCACCGGCCACGCCGCCGAACAAGCCACTGGCCCGAATCAGAAATACCTTCTCGATGCCTACTGTGGCTCCGGACTTTTCGGACTCAGTCTGGCCAAGCATTTCGAACAAGTCATCGGCATCGAACTCTCGGAAAGTTCCGCCGACTGGGCCCGTCGCAACGCTTTGACCAATGGCATTGAAAACGCCTCCTTCATCGCGGCTTCCGCCGAGAACCTCTTCGCAGACATCCGCTTTCCCTCGCAAGAAACGTCAGTCCTCATCGACCCCCCTCGAAAGGGCTGCAGCCAGGATTTCCTCAACCAACTCTTCGCCTTTGGACCAAGCCGGGTCGTCTACGTCTCCTGCAATCCCGCCACGCAAATGCGCGACCTTAAGAACTTCCTCGAAGAAGGATACCGGATCGACAGCATTCAGCCCTTCGATCTCTTCCCTCAAACGAGACACCTTGAGTGCGTCATCTCGCTGAGCCGCTAGGAAAGCCGCGGATGGCTTTTCTCCCGAGTTGCCCCACAACCAATGCTCCGCCTACCGGCACAAAGCCAAGTCATTCATGAAAGCACTCCTCGTCTTCGCTTCATTT
The DNA here is from genome assembly GCA_913060685.1 of uncultured Verrucomicrobiales bacterium. Taxonomy (GTDB): domain Bacteria; phylum Verrucomicrobiota; class Verrucomicrobiia; order Verrucomicrobiales; family Akkermansiaceae; genus SW10. The sequence continues at coordinate 552 of CAJXVQ010000343.1, read as the reverse complement.
CTTATTTTTCTGCCGGCACTGCATGCGGACAGCCCTTTTCGCGAAGTGAAGGTCACGGAGGAAGACTGGACCGTTACCTTCCATGAGGAAGGTATTCGCTATCGCATTGAAATTGATGGCTTTCATCGTGGTCTTTCGGGATACCTGCAGAGCCTCAGATTGAAAACCAGGGAGCGGCTGCAACTGATCGAAAAGCATGGAGTCTTGAACATCACGCCAGGTGAGAAAGACGGTAAAAAGGGAATCTCTATCACTATGGTCTATCGAAATACCTCGACCGGACAGAAGAGAACCAAGATGGAGTTCATCGCGAACCATGGCCATTCACCCAAGCCAATGAGGCCAGTAAGGGGTAACTGATTATTCGGGTGAATCATATCCTTCCGGTGGCTGAAGTAAGGCCGCTCTGATTTCATTCACCTTGGCGTCCTTGGGTGGAATTATGCTCTTGCGATATTTGCGATACTCATTGCCATATCGGGACAAAAGAAGCCGATTGTAGAACGACAATTAAAACTACCCCCTGACGACAATTAAAAATCCCCGTTGGGT
>CAJXVQ010000342.1 GCA_913060685.1 uncultured Verrucomicrobiales bacterium | reverse complement strand
TCTACACAGAGTAGATCGTCGGCAGCGTCAGATGTGTATAAGAGACAGACATTAGATCGTCCCGGTGGGGCTTTGAACTTGGTTCTGGTGCTCAGACTATAGTGTCTAAGCTCCGTAGGTTGGAGTTGAGGGGTCACAGGCGGGGCTTTGAACTGAATACTTGAAACTTTAAGCTTCCGCGAGGCGGGTCAAAGTTCGAAATTGATGCCTTGTTTTTGGAGCTTCTGGTATCGGGAGCGATCAAAGCGGTAGAGGCGGGCGGCGCGGCGGGCGACGTCTTTTTCGACTTCATTGGTTTCGGCGAGGATGCCGAGTTTGATGACTTTCTTGCGGAAGTTGCGCTTGTCGAGAGGCTGTTCGAGGATGAGTTCGTAGAGATGTTGAAGTTGGGTGAGGGTAAATTTTTTGGGGAGGAGTTCGAAGCCAATGGGCTGGTAGCGGACTTTTCCCCGGAGGCGTTGGCGGGCGAGTTCGAGGATTTTCTTGTGATCGAAGGCGAGGGTCGGGAGGTCATCAAAGGAGAACCAGGCGGCGTTGCGCGCATCGGTGGCGGCGGTGGGCGGGTGCTCGATGAGATTGACAAGGGCGAAGTAGGCGACGGTGACGACGTGCTCGCGTGGGTCGCGGTCGGGAATTCCAATGGTAGCGAGTTGCTCGAGGTAGACGTTTTTTAAACCGGTCTCTTCTTCGAGTTCGCGGCGGGCGCAGTCGTCGATGTCTTCGCCGATATGAATGAAGCCGCCGGGGAGAGCCCATTCGTTTTCAAAAGGGGGGAGGGCGCGTTGGATGAGGAGGATTTTGAGGTCGTCCTGATCAAGGCCGAAGACAACACAGTCGCTGGTGAGGGCGGGTCTTGCATATTCGTAGGTGAAGCTCATGGTTTTTATTTAAGTGTAAAAACAACACTTAGCAAGATTAAAGTTTCATAATGACACTTTGGTCCTAAAATCCGAGCGGTGGGAAAAGCGTGCAAAGAACTTTCCTTTTCTATAATCAGAAGTGTGATGACGGTGATGGCTTTGATGAGTTTTTCCGGGATCTCACAGGGTGCAGAGTTCTCGGGGAAGTCCGTGAGTCATCAGGATGGGTGATCGAGCGTGCAATGCGCCGCAGTTTCTCCTAAGGGTAGAAGTTAGATGAGTGAATTGAGGATTCCACCGCACCTTCAGGTTGCCGAGTCGGTTACGGAGAGTGAATATGAAAAGGCCAAGTGGCAAAGCCGGGTGATCCTGATCACGGCCTTGGCGGTTGGGTTTGTTGCCACCGTGATTTTGGTCCTCTTCGTGGTTGGGGGGGTGTTGGGGCTGGCCGGAGGAGGTCTTGCGGGGATTGTCACCGAACGGGTGATGGATCAGGTTTTTCCCGAGGGCAAAAAGATGAGGACCCTGCGGGTAAAAGTTTATCCGGAGCTCCGCGACTACCGGCAGCGGCAGGGTTGAGCGCTTTTTCAGGGTGCGTTTACGGCGACGAAAAATCTTTTCTCAGTTTTTTTGAATCCAGATTTCGAAAGCGGTCGAATGCCTTTGTGAATCCCAACACGGGATCCCTCAAAAACCCAAAATCAAGAAACCATGAAAAAAATCGCCACTACAATCCTCCTCGGACTCTTCGCCTTCGCCTCCACCGCCACTGCTGATCATCACAATGAGAAGAAGGCAGCCAAGAAGACCATCGTTGAGACCGCTGTTGCTGCCGGATCATTCAAGACCCTCGCTGCGGCCCTCGGAGCTGCCGGACTTGTTGAGACCATGAACGGAGAAGGACCCTTCACCGTTTTCGCACCAACCGACGCGGCATTCGCCAAGCTGCCCAAGGGCACCGTCGAGGAGCTTCTTAAGCCTGAGAACAAGGCGAAGCTTGTCAGCATCCTCACTTACCACGTCGTCGCCGGCAAGGTCATGGCCAAGACTGCGGTCACTCTCGACAAGGCAACTGCGCTTAACAAGAAGGACATCGCTCTCGCTGTGAAGGGGAAGTCCCTCACTTTGAATGGCACCGCCAAGGTGGTAAAGGCTGACATTGAATGTTCGAACGGCGTAATCCACGTCATCGACACCGTCATTCTCCCACCAGCCAAGTAATCGGTAATCCGAATCACTTTCTATCCCTGATGCCGTAGACTGGCATCAGGGATAGACAATTTCTCAAGCAGGTCTAGGATTCCCCTGTTAGTGAACAATCAAGATGAGATTGAATCCAACATTGGGGTCCTTCAAGAGGTCGCCCAAGGAAGTGAACACGCCATGGAACAATGCGTGACCAAGTACGGTGGCCTTGTTTGGACCATCGCCCGGCGATACACCAAGGACCATTCCTCGGCTGAAGACATCGTCCAGGAAACCTTCACGGACCTTTGGAAGTCGGCCCACCGTTTCAATCCGGCAACGGCAGCCGAAACGACCTTTGTCGGAATGCTCGCCCGGCGCCGCGCCATCGACTATGCCCGCAAGGAAAACCGGCAACCCCTCCTCGAGCCGCTTCCTGATGCCGAATCCCTCCCCCTCGCGTCTTCCGAAGCATCTGCTGCTGTCCGGTGCGAGAGTGAAGACGTCCGGGTTGCCCTCAAGCAACTCCCCGAAGAAACCCAACAAATTTTCTCCCTACACTTTGACGAGGGAATGACCCACCCCGAGATCTCGGAAAAAACCGGGCTTCCCTTGGGCACCGTCAAAACCCGTCTCCGCCGAGGCTTGATCGAGGTTCGAAATATCCTACGCCAAGCTGAAAGCGGTCAACCCTCATTCCCCTCCAACCGATGAGCCAGCAAGATAAACTCGACCGATTCGAAGAACTCGAAGCAGGACGAATCCTCGGTGATTTAGATGCCGCGGAATCGAAAGAGTGGCAGGAGCTTTCGGATGAATTTGATTGTGGGCCCGACCTCTCCCTTGAACTCATCGCCGCTGCTCTCGAAACTGATGCGGCCCAGGAAGAAGCCCTTCCTGCAGGAATTGCGGAACTCTTGCGGCAGGAGATTCCCAAACATGTTTCAGTGGAAAAGGATGACACCTCGATTATCCGCCCTTCGATCTGGCGTCGCTTTGTTTCCTCCCCCCAAACCGGTTGGGCTGCTGCCGCCATCTTTGCGGCTCTCTTTATCGGGGTGCTGGTGAATCAATCGTCGCCACTCAAACCGATCGTCAAAACGGCGCCTGAACTCTCTTCGCAAGCCGCACGGGATCAACTCGTCGGGAAAGCCAGAGATCTCATCGAATCTGATTTCGGAGGCACCGATGCCTACCCGAAAATGTCGGGCAAGGTTGTCTGGAGTGATTCCTTACAGGAGGGCTATATGACTCTCACCGATCTCCCGGTGAACGATCCGGGCGACAAGCAGTATCAACTTTGGATCGTTGACCCGACCCGTGACGAAAAGCCGGTGGATGGCGGGGTTTTTGACATCCCGGCAGGAGATAAGACGGCGGTGATTCCGATTCGGAATCCGCTCGCAGTCACCAATCCGGCCGCCTTCGTGATCACGCTGGAGCAAGCGGGCGGGGTTGTCGTTTCCAAGCAGGAGATTGTGGTGGCTCTTGCGAAGAATTCCTGATGGGAATTCTTCGCTGAGAAAGCTGAGGGTTGGGCGATCGAGCTCTTACTTTTCTTCCTTCTTGAGGAAGGAGCGGACGAGAGCCGTTTGCTTGGGGTCGAGGACTTCCCAGCAGGCGAGGCCGTTGCCGACGAGTTCGTATTGGTCAAAGGTCCAGACGACCTTGCGGTCTTTGTCGAGCTCGACAATTTGGGGATTCTTTTCGCCGGCATGACAGTTGCCTATGACGAGATTGCCGTTGGGGAGTTCCTGGAGGTCGGTGGTCCAGGCGAGTTCAATGTCGGTACCGGGGATTTTTTTGGCCATTTCCCAGACGACTTTTTTGTCCGGAGAAACTTCGAGAATGGAGTTGCCGCTGCCGGTGGCGATGAGGGTGTTGCCATTCTTAAGTCGGATCGCTCCGAAGACTCGGGTCTTGGTGGCGTATTCCCAGACAATCTTGCCGGTGGTGTCGTATTCCGTGACGACGCCGGGTTGTTCGGCACAGGAAAGGTAGTGGCCGTTGGGGAGGATCTCGACCATGCGGGTCTGGTGGCGACCGTCTTTGGGCAGAGGGACTTCCTTGACGATCTTCCCGGCCTTATCAAGGTGGACGATGCGCCCGAGGCCGCTCTCGGCAATCATCGTGTTGCCATCGGCGAGGCGCTGGAAGGCGTGGACGCTGGCTCCTTTTGAGTCGTGTTTCCAAACGATCTCCTTTTTTGGGGTGATCTCGGAAGTGACGGACCAGGAGTCGTGGAAGAGGATATTGCCGTTGGGAAGGAGCTGGAGATCGTGATGTCCGGTGTGGCCGCGCTCGGGGCCGCCGGTTTTGTATTTCCAAACGACGGTTCCGTCGGTCTCGCAGATGGCGAGGACATTTTTTCCGTAGGAAGCGCCCACGAGGATGAGGCGGTCTTCTTTGGCGAAGAGGGTGAGAGGAGCGAGGAGGAGGGCTGCGAATAACTTCATGATGGCGAAGTATGAGAGCCGCTACGGAGAATTCGATCTTTTGTTTTCGAGATTGGAATTACTCGCCCGGATTCGGAACCATGTAACTGTTCTTCCACGAGGAGAAATTAGGCTCTTCTCCAGATTTGAGAATCAGTTTCCATTCCGCGTCCGAGAGTCGGGTGCCGAGGGGTTTGGTGAACTCGTAGTGGCTCATGATCGGGCCGCCGTATGCGCAGGCGGTGCCATCAGGGTGCTTTACTGCGGTGAGCATGAATTGCACCTTGCCGGTGCCTTCGTGGAGGATGGCTCCGGGGTCGTCAACACAGACGTCTCTACCGTCGGTGTGAACATCGGCTACAACGGGATTGAAGAAAGACGATGGATGTTCACCCCAAGGTTGGCGAACGTTTTCAAAGTAGAGATTTGGGAACCATCCATTGTAAAGTCGATCGCCCGTGTAGCCAATAATTGAGAAATCCTCCACGGTGTTTTCGATGAAGGTCCTCATTTCCCCGGTATGAGGCTGGCCGCTGAGTTGCTGCTCTGCGATTTCTTTCAAGGTCAGACATCTTGCGGAGAAATTGGTGAGGTGTTCTTTCATCGCAGTGAGTCGCTCACCGCGATCAACCTGCATGACCCTCCCGCCGAAAATCTCGGGATAAGCGTCTGCAAGTGCGGGAGAATATCCGCTCTCCGGGCTGAAGTCGCGGGTTGGGAGGGGAGGCTCTCCGAATTCGCTCTCCATCTCCAAACCGATCGAGCCCTCATAATCAATGGTTTCGATAAAGCCCTGGTAAGCGAGGGCAATGTCCGAAAGTCTCTGCCAAAGTTCGGGGTAGGGATCAACATAGCCATCGGGAAATTCGCAAACAACCGGTGGGGTGAAGCTTTGCTTGGCGTAGAGGAGAGTGTCATGTCTGAGCTGGGTCCATGAGGCAAGCTGGGTGTTGAGAATACGTCGTTTCCAGGCAGAGGTTCGGAAGGTATCAGGAGCGGAAGGGGAGACGGGTTGAGAGAGTGCACGGAGTCCGTGGAGCCAGCGACCGTAAAGGTGCTCGGTCCAAAATGCTTCCTCTTGGGAATCGAAGACGGAGCGGGTTGCCGCGAGGTTTTCGTGGAAAGGATATCCGTCACGAAAAGGGACGCCGTTTGTGTCTTGCATCCGCTCGAGGAGGATGGGCGCGGCGGTGTCATTACCAAGAGTTGAGAAGGCGACATCCAGGCCGGATGGGAGTCGGCGGGCGATGGCATTCCCCTGATCATTGCGGACTTCGGGAAAGACGACCTTTTGAAAAGTCCAGGCATCGGGAGTCCAGCGCTGGCCGAAGAGGGAGAGGGCACGGGGTTGCTCGATCTCGGGAGACGAGCAATTCACACCGACCACAGCTTCGTAATAGCCACCATTGACTTCCTGGACGCCATAGGTCGATGAGAGGAGGGCATTGCGCAGGTTCGCGATCGCGGCGTCTGAGGCGATGGTAGAGATGTTGTCGAGCGAGTTGGCCTCCAGAAGTACGATCATCTCCGAAACAGTCATGGCATCGGACTGACCGGCGATGCCTTGCAGCATCTTTTCGATTTTGGTCCAATCTTCCATCAAGCCGCCATCGCGGATGGTGAGGGCGAGGAGAACGGCGGCGCCGAGCTCGCGGTTTCGCTGGTCCAAGTCTAACTCGCCGCTATGAGCAATATGGAATTGGGCGCGGCTGAGCCACACGAGAGTGCGAAAGTGGGCCGAGAGGACGGCGGAGCGGGTGTAGCGGCCGCGGGGTTTGTAGAGATTCGGCCGACTGAAACGGTCCTCTTCATTGTAAAGACCACGCTTCACGATGATCTCCGGATTTGGATTGGCGACGGCGTCATACCATTCAGCGGCTACGCTGGATCCGGTGGGGGTCTCGGTATCGAGTAAGCCCTGGGCGACTTCGATATAGAATGACACCAGATCGGCGGCGTCCTGCACGCGGGCATTTTCTTGCGGGGTTCCGGCGACAGGGTCCCAGGCGGAGGTGGTGGTTTGGAAGGCCTCACCCCAGTCGTGTTTCACAAGCTGCTTGAGGGCAGGGTAGACCGCGATCTCATCAAGCTCTTCCAGAATGGAGGAAAAGGACTGATGCCAGGCATCGAGCACGGAGTCGGCGGTGATGAAGACAGGAAGGTCGTCGGTCCAAATGGCATAGTAGAGATCAACGGCGGTGGGGGCGACGAGCACTTCGTCCTCGAATGCACCATTGAAGGCCTTGACCCGCGGGCTCACGACGAAGCCGTTTTGTTGGAATTTTGCAATCTCTTCTTCGTTGAGCGTGAAATTGTAAATGCGGCGTTCGAGGTCATCGTGGGCCAGGTTTGCGTTGTGCTCTTCCGGGGTGGTGTTGTATTCGGAGAAGAAAGTGGCAGTGGTGGGATCCCAGGTGATCGCATCAAGACAAGCGGGATCGGTGGTCTGGTCGGCAAACCCGGAGAGAGTGAGTTCGGGGTTGAAGGCGCTGTCGTATTGCTGTTCGTAGAAGGCTGGTTGAGTTCCGTCGGAACTCCGGTGGACGTAAATGAGATTGCTTTCCAGTAGGAAAAATTGGCTTCCGTTCGCATGCGGCAGATCGAGGGTGGAAAGTCCGTTACCCTCGCTTTCATTCGAAAGGATCAAGGCGTGCTCGGTCCAGGTTGAGAGATCGTTCGAAGTGAGAACGCGATATTCCTGTAGGGCCGCGACTCCTGAATTTTTCGGGAATTGGCGGTTCCATTGAAGCTGAATTTGATCGCCGTCGGGAACGATTTTCAAGATTTGGGCGGAGATGCTCACCGCCGCAAGTGCGAATAATCCGACAGTGTATTTCATAGTAAGAGCGTAGTGGTTATGAGAATGGAGACAAGAATCGTTTTATGAGTCTATTAACATCCAACATTAGCAGATGTGCTAATTGATTTATCCAAGGTGAGTTGTCGCTTGGAGTTTCCTTTTGCGGGGAACGATATCTGTCTCTTATACACATCTCCGAGCCCACGAGACCGAGGCTGATCTC
>CAJXVQ010000341.1 GCA_913060685.1 uncultured Verrucomicrobiales bacterium | reverse complement strand
GAGATCAGCCTCGGTCTCGTGGGCTCGGAGATGTGTATAAGAGACAGGTATGGGGCCATGGGCGTTTACAAAACCGGAGGCGAACACAACTCCGGGGTTGTCTTACGCGCAACCGCCGACGCCGAAATCGCCAAGCTTTTTCCCTCCCCCTTCAACCACGTCGGCCTTGCTCTCCGGGGCAAGGTCATGGGCAAGGAAACCGAAGGCACCCTTTACCCCGGCATCACCGCCGTCGGCCAGGGCCGCGAGCTCCCCTTTCAAGCCAGCCCCGATATCGCCTACGAACAACTGTTCGGCAGCGCCATCGCCAACAGCCCGATCGCCAAGAAACGACAAGGACTGGAAGCCAACCTTCTCGACTTCATGGTCGATGACGTCAGGAAGCTCGAGCGCACCCTCCCCGGTGAAGAACGCGAGAAGATGGGCCACTACTTGAACGCCTTCGAGGAACTCCAGATCCGCCGCGAAAAGCTCGCCGGCATGGGCGACCAAATCCGCGCTGCCGCTCCCGAATTCACCGACCGCTTCACTTCCAAATCTCCCGAGACCCGCCAAGCGGCCCACCTTGATCTCGCCGCCGCTTCTCTCATCTCCGGCATCACCAATGTCGTCACGATGCGCCTCGACAACATCAGCACAAATTACGGTGGCCTTGGACTTTCCGACAAAAACGTCCACGGCATCGGCCACGGAGAAGACTGCAACGGCAAGTCACCGGAACAAGCCCGTGACATCATCCGCCTGCACCACATGCAGCTCCTCGCCGACCTCGCCGCCAAGTTCAAAGCCATTCCCGAAGGCGACGGCACCATGCTGGATAACACCACCATCATCTACCTCAGCGACTCCGGGAACAACCACCACGGCAACCTCAACGACTGGCCTTACCTCGTCATCGGCGGCAGCGGCGGTCGCCTCAAAATTGCGGGCCGCTACATTCAATATCCAAGTTATGGAGCGGAAAATCACAAGACCATCGGCAACTGGTGGACCACCCTTCTCAATGCCTTTGGCAACCCCATCGACCACTATGGTAATCTCGATCTCAACTTGAAGAAGAACGGCGTCGCTCAAACCGGCGCGCTTTCCGAACTCATCGCTTAAAGAAGCGCAGGGTTAACTTGCAATCATAGATCCTACTATGGAAAAAGGAAGGTCAGTTGCAGACGGAAACCCCAGTCCTCCGGGCCGTTGGTGGGCGACTCGGCCCAGTAGCGGACTCCGGCACCAATCGAAATCGGTTGCTCACCAATGGTGAGCAACTGGCTGACGTTTAAGTTCACCGGGACAGACCATTGGTCGGACCTCCAATCATAGGTAGATTCCAGATTGAGTGAGATGGTCGTTTTGGCTGGGGTGATGTAGCTGACGAAAGGTTGAAGAAACGTGGCGTTGATGTCGGATCGTGAGCCATCTCCTCCGAAGGATGCGATATGGTTGGCAAGGAATCCCGTTGTCCAGGGTCCCGATTGTTTCAGAGCGATGACTGTCGGTCCCGCTCCCCACTTTTCACCTCCAAGTGCGGAGTCAGTGGCTGTGGGCAGGAGAAACACAGGTCCGATTCCGACGATCCAGTCGTTGATTGGTTTTTTCGGAGAGAAGAAGAGACTCTGCACAACGTCACCAAGGCCGGATTTATTGAAACCAGAAGGAAAGTCATCCTGCACGATCACTGGTATGATCGTCCGGGAAATGAGATTCCAGTCGTTGTTTAGGGAGAATGGAACAACGGGTTGAATGTTGGTGCGCCATACTGATCCCTCGCCGTTGGGCCCGTAACCGTCGTCGTAGTTGGACTGGATTGGCACGCTGATCAGGGAGGAGATTGGATTGGCCAATTGTTGGGCGAGATCATCGGAGGAATTCTGGACGACAGGCTCAAGAAAATCCTGACCGAAAGCCGGGGTGAGGCAAGTGACCGCGAGAGCGAGATAGATTGAGTGAGTCATGGTTTTATTGATGGTTTGTTTCACGCGCTTAATGTCCGGAAGCTGTCATGAGTCATCGAAGTAGGACTTCGTTGAAACATGGAAGCTAAAATAAGTGGACCAGCCTTCTTCGACGATGTCGGTTTTTTTGAAAAGCGTCACGAATTATCGACTCTTTTTCGCCCGATTGCGACGTCTTTCAGTGAGTCAAGAAGCTTTCGAGGAGAAGGGGTTACGGGAACGAACCTCGCCAGTCTTCCTCCTCTGTCCCGGTCGCAAGCCCTCCTCGAACTCTAAGCAAACCAGCCAAGGAATGCTTTGATGATCATGGCATTGGCGATATCGACGAAAAACCCACAGACCAGCGGCACGATAATGAAGGCCTTGTGGGCGGCCCCGTATTTCTTCACCACCGCAGTCATATTGGCCATCGCAGTCGGAGTTGATCCTAAAGAAATCCCCCCGAAACCCGCACAGATCACAGCCGCTTCGTAGTTCCTCCCCATCAATCGGAAGACCACAAAGAGGGCAAAACAAAAAGCCAGGGCGAACTGGGCAGCCAGAATCGCGAAAATCGGCCCGGCGAGGTCAGTGACGGTCCATAATTGAAGGCTCATCATCGACATGGCGAGAAACATCCCGAGACAAATATCTGAGATCAAGGCAAGTGATCGCGATCCGGAGGGCCACTTCATTTTCGGTAAAATCCTTGGAATGGTATTGGTAAGGATGATCGCCGCGAAGAGGCTGCAGACAAACAGGGGGAGTTGAAGGCCCGCGTTGTCCAGACCTGCTTGGATGCCATGCCCAATCGTCAAACTGAGGTTGAGCAACAACCATGCTCCGAGAAAAGAATGGACATTGATCTGCGTGTTCTCGGTTTCATGGGACAAACCGACATCCGGTTCCGCAACGCTCTCTGGTTTTAGCTTGTGACGCGAAATTAGAAAGTTGGCGATCGGACCTCCCATCACGGACGCTAGAATCAAACCAAAAGTCGCGCAGGCGATTCCAATCTCACTGGCATTCCCAATGCCATACTCATCACGGAAAGTCGGAGTCCAGGCAATGGCGGTCCCATGGCCGCCGATCAAAGAAGTTGTTCCCCCCAGCACGCCCACGGCCTTATCAAGGCCGAACATTGAGGCCACTCCGAGTCCGGTGAGATTCTGCAGGAACATGAATACGACGGTCGCGACAATGAGAATCACCAAGGGCAATCCACCGGCAAGCAGGGAACGCAGATCGGAGTTCAATCCGATGCCTGCAAAGAAGAAGACGAGGAGGACGTCGCGTGCCCGAAGGTCAAAGCTGAGCTGAATGTCCGTGGTCAGGTAGATGATCCACGTCGCCAGGCAAACCAAGAGGCCACTGGTGACAGGCTCCGGAATATTATAACGTCGGAGTAACGGGACCCGGCTATTGAGAAACTTGCCCAGAAAGAGGACAAGAATGGCCAGGTTGAAGGTTGTGATTGCAGGAACTTCCATCTTCTCGCTCGCTTAGTGGTGATTGACGAGAGTTGCAGAGATTTTCCCTTTCCTGGAGGCATGCCCAAAGATTATCGGCCATATAGTTTCGCTGAGGCTCTCGGTCGAGAGGGAGGAGGGCAGGATAAGAGCATGGGTGGGGACTTCGAACAGATTCATGGTGCCGTAGATCGTGTGCCGTATTGTCGGTAGAAAGTGACAGGGAAGCAACGAGTTTCTGACGGGCTCACTGGATCGTGTGAATGCCTGTTGATCAGTCCTGTCGATAGATGTGGTAGGACTTTAAGATCTTAGTTTTTGGGGCTTTGTTGGTTGCCCATCATTTTACGGGCAATGAGTCCGATGGGAATCAGGGACAGCAGCACAAGGACCTCAACCAGTTGCGAATTGAAGCCCTGTGGCGTGTTGTCAGGCGCTGATTCATCCGAAGTGTGGAGATAAGATCTCAGTTGCATGATCGCCGACGTGTCCAGAACTGGTGGTGGCGGGGCAAGAATAGCGGCCACCTCCGGGATAAGATCCGGGCGTTTCCATGTGTTCAGATCGTTCACGATTCGTAGCTCTAGAGAGGGCTCAAGAGCAACCAACCCCCATCTCCAACTTTTTTTGACTACCCCAACGAGCTTCCCAAAGTTCCGCCAATTCTTCCACGATTTCCGGAGACTTCTCCGCAAGATCGGTGATCTCAGTCCGCTCCTTCGCGAGGTTGTAGAGCGCCCAGTCGCCCTTACCTTCGCGCACAATTTTAAAGTCACCCTTCACCACCGCATGGGTATTCGAGTGATTGAAAAGATAAGCATGATTCCGATCGCCCGGCCCACCTTCAATGATGGGTATCAACGATTGACTCTCATGTGGGGCGATCGTTCTCCCCTCAAAATTTTCAGGATACCTCGCATCTGCCAACTCCCCACAAGTCGCCATTAGATCAACAACATGACCGCGCCCGGACGAGATGGAACCTCGTTTCGCCTTCATCCCCGCCGGCCAATGCATAATCGCCGGAGTGCAAGCTCCGCCATTGTACACATTCGCCTTGTAGCGGCGCATCGGCGTGTTCTGAGCACTTGCCCAATTGTGTCCGACACTCCCAAAGGTCAACGGCCCGCCCATCGGCACATCATAGACATCTCCGACGGCTACCGTTTCACCATCCTTCTTGGCCTTCTCCAAAACCAAGTTCGCTGTGTTCCAGGCATTTCCGCTCAGATGCTCTGCACATGCTCCATTGTCGTGCGCGTAAACAATCAAGGTGTTCTCAAATTGCCCCGTCTTCTTAAGCTGAGCCACGATCTTGCCCACTGCCTGATCCATGTGATCAACCATCGCCGCATAAATCGCCTGATTGCGAACTCGCCATTCCTTGTGATCAATCGTTTCCCAATCCTGCACCCGCTTCTCAGGGGCCGGCAAAGGCCACTGTTCTTTGTTGATGATTCCCATCTTGATCATCCGGGCATACCGCTCCGCTCGCAGTTTTCCCCAACCACCTTGATACCTCTCAAGATACTTTTGAATCGTAGCCTCCGGCGCATGAAGCGGCCAATGCCCGGCCGTGAAAGCAACATACTGGAAGAAAGGTTTCTCCGACTTTGCAAACGCTTCAATTTGCTGCGCCGCCTCGGCCCCAATCGTGTCGGTGTAATAGGAGTCCTCTCCCTCCGGCTCGATCGCCTCCGTATTTCTCGTCAAACTTTCGGGATCCCAATAGGAATTGGCACCCGCCATCGTCCCGTAAAATTGATCAAAGCCCCGCTGAACCGGACCATCCTCTTTGGGGTTCTTCCCGAGGTGCCACTTCCCAACCATGCCCGTCTCATAACCGGCCTTCCTAAGAACCTCGGGGATCGTAACCTGCTGCCGGGAAAGTCCGTCTGAATATCGCCCGCTCAGCAGTGTCGCCCGTGTCGGCCAACACCGCGCCGTGTTGTAGAACTCCGTGAACCGCAACCCACCCGCTGCCAGCGAATCCAGATTCGGCGTCTCAATCTCTCCCCCAAAACATCCCAGATCCGAAAACCCCATATCATCTGTCAGGATCACCAAAATATTCGGCCGCTCCCCGGCATTCACACCGCCAAGGAAAGCGAAGAAGATCAAACTCAGAACGCGAAGATCTAGGGTGGAAACGGACATGTTTCGGAGTATTCACGTTTCCCTCTTTTGGTCAAAGGTCCAACCGTTCTTCCACTCCAATTCAAAATAATTGAAAATAGACATTGACCCGACCGACCGGTCGCGCTAAACGTTCCCCATGCCTGAGACAAAACCCAAACCCAGCAAGCGCGATGAACTTGTCGATATCGCATCGGCTCTGTTCTATGAGCAGGGTTATGGAGCCACCGGCATCAAGCAAATCATCGAAACGGCCGGAATCGCCAAAGGAACTTTCTACTCGCATTTCAGCTCCAAGGAAGAAGTCGGCCTCGCGTGGTTGAAGAATCGCCACTCGGAGTGGAACACTTGGCTTGAAAAGCAACTTGGCACAGGCAAGAGTCCCAAGAGTCATCTCGTCTCACTCTTCGACTTTCTCGAAGGCTGGATGAGCGACTGCGATTTTCGCGGATGCGCTTTCCTCAACACCCTTGCCGAAGTCCCCGATCCGGAAAACCCCATGCGCCAGGAAATTCTAGCTCATAAGAAGGGACTCCAAGCCAAGATCCAGGCCATGACCACACGACACTTTGACGACAGACCTCCTGCTTTTTCGAAACAAAAAGGAACGCTCATTTTTCTGCTCTTCGAAGGGGCCTTGATCGAAGCCCAAAACTTCCGCGATCTCTCTCCTATTGTCAGTGCCCGCAAAGAATTGAAAGCCCTCCTCGCCACCTAATACCACCTTCCATTTTTTTAGCAACTTTACGACCGACCGGTCGGTTTTAACTCTCCACAAAAACAATAACCAAACGAAACGATGAAAAACCAAAAATTAAGAAACACAGCACTTCTGGCCCTCGCGCCAGCCGCCCTCGTCATCTCCCTTACCACCTATGCCATGAGTGATGACTCCCCACCCGAAACGGCGACTACGATAGAAAGAAGCGCTCTCCCGCCTTCCCAACTCGTCCACCACCGTACCGTCGAAATTGAAGGCCAAACAATCTTCTATCGCGAAGCCGGATCAAAGGACTTCCCCACTCTCCTTCTCCTCCACGGCTTCCCCACCTCGTCACACATGTTTCGAAACCTCATTCCCGCCCTCGCTGATTCCTATCATGTCGTGGCACCGGACTACCCGGGTTACGGCCAAAGCTCCATGCCTTCCGTTGATAAGTTCGACTACACCTTCGATCACATGAGCGACATCGTCGACCAGTTCACCGCCAAGCTTGGTCTTGATACCTATAGTCTCTACCTCATGGACTATGGTGCCCCGGTCGGTTTCCGGCTCGCCACAAAGTATCCCGAGCGAATCGATTCGCTCATCATCCAGAATGGAAACGCCTACGATGCCGGTCTCCGGGAATTCTGGAAACCCCTCAAAGCCTACTGGAACGAGCAATCGCCCGAGAATGCCAAAGCTCTCAAGGGCCTGCTCACGCTGGATGCCACAAAATGGCAGTACACCCACGGCACCCGCAACGAAGAAAGGATCAGTCCGGACAACTGGACCATCGATCAAGCCCTTCTGGATCGCCCGGGTAATACCGAGATCCAACTCGCGATGTTCCTCGACTACGGAAGCAATCCCCCGCTCTACCCAATGTGGCAAAAATACCTGCGCGATCATCAGCCTGCCACCCTCATCGTCTGGGGACAGAACGACGTGATCTTCCCGGCCGAAGGTGCCCATCCCTACAAGAAGGACCTCAACAACCTGGACTTTAACCTTCTCAACACCGGCCATTTTGCCCTGGAAGAGGACGGCGATTTCATCGCTCGGAAAATCCGCACCTTCCTGAAACGAAGCGTCCGGAAACAACCTCAGAAGTAAACTTGAACTCAAATTTTTCACCTCAGATTCGACCGACCGGTCGCTTATAAACATTCACCAAATAAGAAAATGAAAACAGAATACCCAAATCCGCTGACTCTTCCGACCGCTGACTCCGTTCCACCAGAGTCCCAAGTCTGTCTCTTATACACATCTCCGAGCCCACGAGACCGAGGCTGATCTCG
>CAJXVQ010000340.1 GCA_913060685.1 uncultured Verrucomicrobiales bacterium | reverse complement strand
GGCAGCGTCAGATGTGTATAAGAGACAGGATTGGTAGGGGGTGACTCAGGAGGATCGGGAAAAGAAATGTAACAGCCGATGGGCTTGGTGAATTTTTCAGCGACCGGTTTGCCGGCAAGCACTGCATCCAGGGCAAGACGTAGGTCCCGCACGCGGGGCTCCAGTCGGACGGTTCCAAACTTCACGGCCCGGTCGTCGATCCGTCCGCGGTAGAGGACCTTGCCATCCGGGCCGAGGATACAGGCTTCCGGTGTCACCGTGGCACCGGTGAGCTTGGCCAACTTAAGTTCTGGATCGAGCAAGGCGCCGAGGGAGAGCTTGTATTCGCGTCGGTGTTTCGTGATTTCCGCCGACGTTTCATGGGCGTAAACGGCGTGGCAGGTGACGCCTTGCTCCTTGTAATGCCGGACGATGCGACTGATCTCAGGGGAATAAAGGTTGCCGATGGGACACTCCGTCGTCAGGAAGAACAAGACGGTCGCCTTCTGTCCATGCTTGGCAAGGGGTTCCACCAACTTGCCCGATAAGTCTTTCAAGCCGATTGCAGCGGGCTCGCCTCCGGAAAGAGGTGCGACCGCAAGCGACAACACTGCGATGATTGTTCCAAGAAATCTGTGGCTCATGGCGGGGACAACTTTCGGTAACGCGGCTATCATGAAGAGTGGTCTCTTTGATTTAGTTCCGGATTTCTAATTCCAGAAGTGGGGACGGTCGACCATCTTTGGAAAAAGACCAGAGAAAAGATGTTTTGGGAACTTGATTGTCCCGCTTGGCCAGTGGCCGTAGGTGACGGTGCCGTCGGGGAGGATTTCGACTCCGGTGGTGGTGGTGTGGCCCTTCTTGTTGCCCGGCGAGATGCCACGGAAGGAAATGGAGAGCCGTCCATCGGGTCCGTATTTCCCGGTGTGCCGGTCGCCGGTGAGCGAGATCGGGAGCTCGCGTGGCTCGTTCCAGCTTTCGCCCTCATCATCGGAGACCGACATCCGGATGGGATGCAGGCCCGAGGACAGGTTGATATATTTTATCCCACCGCGTCCGTCTCAGGAACAGCCCTTGGTAAAAAAATGACCCTTTTTACGGCCGAAGGGAGCATTAAATTAAAAGACACCCCTCCTCCTCCCACGAAATCAAATTTTCATCGTCCTCTCTCTTGCGTCACTTTCCTTGTTTTTTCCCCGGTCGCTTCGGCTTCCGCTAGGCGGGGATCGAGGATCTTGTTTCTCGATAACTGCGATTCCAAACATGGAGGAAAGATTGAATATTCCGACCCTCCGATTCTTCTCAACAACCATTTCTGCGACAATGTCAAAAAACGATCATAGCAAAAACGAGGACACCAGCACTCATGGCCGCAGCGAGAAGGAGCTCTTTTTCTCGGCCTTGGAAATCGAAGATCCGGCCAAGCGTTCAAGCTGGCTGAGAAAGGCTTGTGGAAAGGACGAGAGTCTTTACCAGCAGGTGGAAGAACTTTTAGCCACCGAGGTCACAAAAGGAATAGACTTCCTGAAGCCCAATGAAGACCGCCTCGGTGAGGTGGTCGCTGAGATTGGGCACGAACTCCGCATGGAAGTGACCGATCCGGAGGCCGAAACCCTTGGCAATGATCAGGCGGCCACGGACCTGCCCGGAGTGGGCTTCAACGAAAAGGTCGGCGATACCATCGGACGCTACAAACTGCTGCAGAAAATCGGCGAAGGCGGGGGCGGCGTGGTCTACATGGCGGATCAGACCCAACCGGTGAAGCGCCGGGTGGCCCTGAAGATCATCAAACTGGGGATGGACACCCGCCAGGTCGTGGCGCGTTTCGAGGCCGAACGCCAGGCCCTCGCCATGATGGAGCATCCCAACATTGCCAACATCCTCGACGCCGGAGCGACCGAGAGAGGGCGGCCCTACTTCGTGATGGAACTGGTGCGCGGGGAGCCCATCACGACCTTCTGCGACGAACACAAACTCAGCACCAAGAAGCGTCTCAAGCTCTTCATGCAAGTGTGTGCGGCGGTGCAGCACGCCCATCAGAAGGGCATCATCCACCGCGACCTTAAGCCGGGAAACGTCCTCGTCACGATGCTTGAAGACCGACCTGTCTCAAAAGTGATCGACTTTGGGATCGCGAAGGCGACCCACCAGGAACTGACCGAGAAGACCCTCTTCACGCAGCAAGGACTCTTCATCGGCACTCCCGCTTACATGAGCCCGGAGCAGGCTTCGATGACCGGTTACGACATCGACACCCGCAGCGACATCTATGCGCTCGGAGTGATCCTCTACGAGTTGCTCGCTGGTGAGCCCCCCTTCGATTCCAAGAGTTTGCTGAGCGTCGGCTACGAGGAAATGCGGCGTATCATTCGTGAAGAGGGCCCGCCCATGCCGTCGGCCCGGTTGGATACCATGGCGGGCGACAAGCGCACCAGGTTCGTGGAACAGCATCACGCCGAACCTGACAAACTGGGGAGATTGGTGCGGGGCGATCTTGATTGGATCGTGATGAAGGCGATGGAGAAAGAGCGCGTCCGTCGCTATGAGACGGCCAATGCGTTGGCCCAGGACATACGAAGACATCTGGGCAACGAGCCGGTCATGGCGGCAGCGCCGAGTGTGAGATACAAGATCCAGAAGTTTGTCCGGCGCAATCGTAGCACGGTGGCAGTGGTCGCGGCCATCAGCGTCCTGCTCGTGGCAGGCATCACGGTCAGTAGTTGGCTGGCGATTGTTGCGGAGGGAGCCAAGGGTGACGCGATCGAGGCATTGGCTGTGGTTGAATCCCAGAAAGCACAGGTCGAGGACAGCCTGACGAAGGCCGAGGCGGCCGAGGAAGCAGGCCGCAAGCTGCTCTATGCCACCGACATGCAGCTCGCTCCCTTTGTTTGGGACAACCAGAACGCCACCGGAACCCAGCTCCGCAAGTTATTGGACGCTCACGATCCGGAAAAGAACAGCGCGCTGCAGGGCAAGGAGGATCTCCGTGGTTTTGAGTGGAGGTATTACAAGCACCTCGTAGACGACAGTGGATCGGTTTTTGCCGGGCACCGCACTTCCGTGGTTGCAAGTGCTTTCACAACCAACGGCAACCTGGTGACCCTCGATAAATTCAGCGAGGTGCGGCATTGGGATCTGGAGTCGCAGGTTGAGAAGATCTCCCTGCGACGGGAACTCCCGGTCGGCCGTTCTGCCCAGCAGCGCACTCTGTCGCCTAACGGGCAACTGGCCGCCTTGGCGAAAGAGAACCAAGTAGACGTCCTGGACACCTCCACCGGCAGGGAGCTCAACCAATTCAAATCCACCAATATCCCCACCCGGCTCCTGATCTTTGCGCCGGCCGGCGACATGCTGGTCATTGTCGACGACAAGATTCGCTGGTGTGACATCACGAACAACCGGATCGTTGGAAGCCTCGATCCGGGCACGGGAAAACATTACCAGGAGAGCCTGGCCTTGTCTGCGGATGGCCTGACCCTCGCGCTGGTCGGCCACAACGACAGAAAAGGCAAGAACGGGGTCGGCGAATGCCTCTCGATTTTTCGATTGGATCCTTCTACCGGCAATATTGCTCCGCTGCTCAAGGACGTGCGTTTTGACGCAACATTAAGTGCCTGCGCGTCGAGCGCGGATGGCCGGTTGATCGCCGTCGGGGCAAAGTTGTCCGGTGTCCTGAACATCTTCGACGTGACCACCGGCAAGAAAATTGCAAAACATGGTTCCGCCCATTCATCACCGATCTCCGCAACCGCTTTCTCTGGAAACGGTGCCGGACTCGCAACGGCCGATGGAGAAGGCACGATCAAGATTTGGGAGGATGCCCGCGTGCTGAACGGGGAGAGCAAACCGGGGACGACGTTGAAAGGACACAAGGCCGGAATCACCAAGATCGCTTTTTCTCATGACGGTCAAAAGCTCGTAAGTAGCAGCGCCGACCACACCGCGAGGGTGTGGGATATCGGGAACCCCCATGCCGGAATCCGGGAAGTGGAACAACAGGACGAACGTAATTACAGGACACAATTCTCGCCCGACGGGAACCGGTTTGCCTCGGCCGATGGAGGAAGCACCGTCAGAATACGGGATGCCGCCACGGGTGAACTGGTGCAGGAACTCGCGACCGACCCCGAGCATGGCATCTTCAGTCTCGCTTTCTCACCCAAGGACCAAAACCTCCTTGCGGTAGGTCATGGGGGGGCCAAAGAGGCTTCTTTTGTCTCGCTGTGGGATATCAAGGCCGGAGTCGAGCGGGCCCGTCTGCCCGGGAAGATCGGGCTGGCAGATGTCCGTTTCGACGAGCCGATCGGCGTGATCGGCACCGTGACATTCTCTCCGGACGGTCGCTACCTGGTCGCCGGATTCGGTCATCCCTACTACTACGACCCGCAAGCGGAGCCCATTCCGATCATCGTCTGGGAGGTTGAGACGCGGAACGTGGTCCGGCGCCTCGATGGACACATGAACTACTGCCGGTCTCTCCAGTTCTCCCGGGACGGATCGCTCCTCGTCAGTGGAAGTCGCGACGGAAGCGCAAGGATCTGGTCAACCACGACGTGGAAATTGACCCTGCCCCCTCTTGAGAATTCGGATGCCGGCACTCAATTTACGCAGGGATCCAACCGGGTCGAGGACCTCGCCCTCTCGCCCGATGGCAGGATTCTGGCCATGGCGAGTGGTGGTGGAGCCTTGCTGCTGTGGAACTTCGAGACCGGAGAACTTCTCGAGATGCTCGCGGGGCATTCTGCCGCGGTGAACGCCGTGGAATTTTCACCGGATGGTCACACCCTGGCGTCGGGTAGCGCCGACCAGACCGTTCGACTCTGGAATGTCGACACCCGGCGGGAGCTCATGCAACTGAAGTCCAATGACGTAAAACTAGGGGAGATTTGGGCCCTGGTGTTCTCTCCCGACGGAAGGCAGCTGATAGCGGGTGGTGCGAAAACCGTGATTTGGTCCACCACGCCCGCCGGTGGAAAGTGACTTCGATCGCCGGCGAAGCGACCTCCCCTTATATCAGATAAAGAATGCCATCAGTCCCGATGGAAAGACCCTCGTCGGCGGAAGTGGGGACAAGACAATCAGGGTTTGGGAATTGATGAGCGGCAAGGAACAGCCGTGCCACCTCGACTTTCCTTCACTGGGCCGGGACCTTTTTCCAAGTGTCACTCAACTTCAACTTCGGAGCCTTCTTTGCCTTGGCATCCAGTTCCTCCAGCGTGAATCGGGAGCACATGATATAGGGCGACTCGCTCTGGGTCCAGTGGCCGTAAGTGACGGTGACGAAAGTGCCGTCGGGGAGAATTTCGACTCCGGGATAGGTGGTGTCGTGGCCCTTCTTGTTGTCCATGATCCGCACGACGTATTGGCCGGGAGTCCCTTTTTCGAGATCGTCCCAGGTCCCGACCCAGCCGGACCAGTCGCCGGCGTTTGGCATGGGGCCGGTCACTTCTCCGGATCCCATCACCTTGTTGCCGGGGGAGATACCACGGAAGGAAATGAAGAGCCGTCCATCGGGTCCGTATTTCCCGGTGTGTCGGTCGCCGGTAAGCGAGATCGGGAGCTCGCGGGGTTCGCTCCAGCTCTCGCCTTCGTCATCGGAAAAGATGATGTGGGAATTCTTCTTACGGGAGTTTTCCCGAAGCAGGACCGCAAGACGCATTCCGTCCGGTGAGCGGATGATCCCCGGTTCACAGAGATGAATGTCTGACGATTCTTGAATGGTCTTCGGCTTCGACCAGGTCAGGCCGCCGTCGCTCGAGTTCGTCTGGAGGAGTTTGAAGCGGACCGGCTTCTCGCGCTTTCCATTTGGATTCAGAAAGCGACCGTCGTCATGAAAAAGGCAAAAGTAGTGACCGGGTTTCCCTTTCACTTCCATGTGGCAACCCATCGCGACGATTCCTCCAAAATCACCGATTGGTTTCAGCTCGGACCAGGTGCCGCCCTCGTCTTCGGAGACCGACATCCGGATGGGATGCAGGCCGGAGAACATGATGATTCGTTTTTTGCCAGCAGCATCGGTGACCCGGTGAAGGGTGGGCACTTCTCGTGAGGTCAGCCACGACTCCGGCGTTGGCAGCCGGTCCGACCAGGTGAGCCCGCCGTCGGTCGAGCGTTTGTAGACAATGCCACCACGACCATGACCCTTTGGAAAAACGGTCAGGATGGTCTTGCCGTCATCGAGCAGGCACGTCGTCGGATGTCCGAGATACTGGCCGAATTCGTGATCGACCAAGACCTGGCGATAGTAATCGTCGGCCAGATCGATGAAGGGGATTTCGTGAGCGCCAGCGGGCAAGGCCGCAATCAAGGCGGTGAAGAGTGATGTGAAGAGTCGCATTTTGTGATCCTTGAATTTTCAGCAAGAAAAGGCAAGTTCGCGAACCAGGCCAGGATGTCGTGGAGCATGGTGGCGTGGAGGTCGTGGATCTCGACTTTGTTTTCGATGGCCTTGTCGCCGAAGTCATCGGTCGCACCGTAGGTGATCCCGGGCTTGACGACGCCGCCGGCGAGCCAGGTGGTGAAGCCGAAAGTGTAGCGGGACGCATTATCGTGTGACCCGCGTCAGCTCGTGCAGCCGCATCCCGTCACCAGCGGTGGTTCCTATCTTCTTGGGCCTTGGGCCATTTCTGTCATACGGATAACAAAGTGTGAGCGTGTCGCCTTCGACTCGATAGAGGCCCTTGATGCCCGATTCCCCATCGGCGAAGTCCAGATGTTTTGGCATTTGGGCCGCGTCGATTGAAAAAATCATGGCACCGTAAGGCTCGGTGCCATCTCCCTTTCGGATCGTCATCTTCCCGCCTTGAATGATGAGTAGGCTGCCTGGCTTTACCGTTTTGCCAGAGAGCTGGACCGATACGTACTTCCATTTTCCCTGCAGTGCCTCAAAGTCGAGCTTGTTCAAGATTGCGGCGAGAATTACTCTGGCCCGGCCCACGCGTTCCCGGTCTCGATCGGCGAGTGCCAACTTCAATGGCGCAACTCCCTCTTGGCCGGCCTGAAGAAGCCTTTTCGTGGCTGCCTCGCGTACCTCGAAAATCGGACTACCCAATTGGTCGATCCATTTGTGGATCTCTGCCGAAACCTTGCGCTCTCGTTCCTGGGCGACGGCAGATAACGGAATGCCGATTACCAGCCAGGCGATCGCAATCAGCAGCACACTTGCCTTACTCGTAAGGCTCGCCAGCGAGCCAGAATCGGTCGCGTTGGCGATAATCGACGGGCACATTGAATCGGTGAATCCGTGATCGTTTCCCGTCTTGCCGGTGTATGGGTAGGTTGCCATGTCAGTATGTCACTGCTAGAAATTTGCTTTTGGCGGGAGGGTTTTGAAGCCGCGCTTCGGAGCGAAGCGGAGGGGGAGAAAGAGGTGTGCGCGAGGTCTTCGGCGTTCATGATGGCCTCGATGGTCGCTAGGCCAGGATGTCATGCAGGATGTTACCGTGGACATCGGTGAGGCGCATGTCGCGGGAGGAGAAACGGAAGGTGCTCTTGGTGTGGTCGATGCCGAGGAGGTGGAGCATGGTGGCGTGGAGGTCGTGGATCTCGACTTTGTTTTCGATGGCCTTG
>CAJXVQ010000339.1 GCA_913060685.1 uncultured Verrucomicrobiales bacterium | reverse complement strand
AGCGTCAGATGTGTATAAGAGACAGATCGACAGCTTCGTCCATGGCTTTGCCACGGGCGTTTTTGTATCGAATGACACCTTTGGCATCGAGGATGTAGATGGTGGGCCAACCGGTGACAGCCCATTCGGTGGCGATGGGGCCGCCGGTTTTTCCACCATCCCAGAATGAGGGCCAGGTGATGTCGTTTTCCTTGGTGGCCTTCTTGTATCTCTCGGCGGGGTCACTATTGACTCCGAGAATGGTGAAGGGCTTGTCTTTCATCCGCGCAACGAGCGACCGCTCGTGGGGATACATGGCGCGGCAGGGTCCTCACCAATCGCCCCAGAAATCGAGGACGACGATCTTGCCTTTATAATCGGAGAGCTTCATTTCTTTCCCATCGACGTCCTTGCCGATGATTTCAGGAGCTTCTTTTCCGATCGCGAACTTAACAGTGGCTTCTTTTTTTGCTTTGAGAGCGGTGGCGATTTTGCGTCCCCTGATTTCGAGATCAGCGTGGTCGGTGATGATCTTTTGGGTGATGGCATCATATTCGGCTGCCTTTGATTTGTCTCGTTCCATTCCGATGGCGCGGGCGTAGAGGGCCGTGCCGCGAGCATCCTTGGACTCGCTCTTTTCGCCCACGGTGGTGAGGAATGATTGAGCTTCGGGGCTTTGGGCATAGGCCAGACTGAGGGCAAGTTCACCCACCTTGTCATGGTTGAGATGGTGCTTTGTCAGGACCTCGAAGTCTTTGGCCTGCAATCCGCTTCCGCGAGTGGTGCGGGCGATCATATTGAGTCCGTCGAGAATGGCCGGGTCTTTTGGATTCGCATCTACGATGACATGGAGGGCGGCAAGGGTCTCGTCTGGTTTCGGATAATCGGATTGGTAGAAGTCTCGCTGCTTCTCCCTCGGGAGCGCTCGGACTTTATCCATAAAGTCCTTCATCGTCTTCTCGTGCTTGGTGATGATGGCTTGGATTTCCTGACCGGGATCGGCCGCGGTGGCGTCTTGTGCCGGGGCATGCCCGGCGACAATCGCGAATGCTAAAATAAGGGGTCTTACTTTCATGAGCTACCATCATGCCTAGCCCACTTGGAAAGTCGATTCGGGAATAGGTCTCCTATCCTTTACATCCAGCAACATAGAGTCACGGTCCTCGGCGTGGCTCTTTTGAATCCAGCACAAGTGACCGATGCGTCTTCCAACGCAGCGGTTCTCGATACTTTTCTTGAATATCTCATCGAAAGTGGGATCGAGCCTTATGATCATCAGGAGGAAGCGATCCTGGAACTCTATGAGGGGAAGAATGTCATTCTCAATACGCCGACGGGATCGGGGAAATCGCTGGTGGCGTTGGCTTTGCACTTCCGGGCAATTTGTCAGGGGCGGCGGTCATTTTACACCGTGCCAATCAAGGCGCTGGCGAATGAGAAGTTTCTCTCGCTGTGTGAGACCTTCGGCCCGGAGAATGTGGGGATGATCACGGGGGATGCTACGGTGAATGCCGATGCTCCCGTGATTTGTTGCACGGCGGAGATTCTTTCCAATATGGCTCTGCGGGAGGGCTCGATGGCTCAGGTCGACGAGGTCATCATGGATGAATTCCACTACTACTCCGATCATGAGCGCGGGGTGGCGTGGCAGATTCCGCTGTTGACGCTTCCGCAGGCGCGTTTTCTCTTAATGTCCGCGACGCTGGGCGAGACTGAATTTTTTCAAAAGGAGATTACGGCACTGACGGGAGCGGAGACGGTCTTGGTGAAATCCGAAGATCGGCCGGTGCCGCTGGAGTTTACCTACAGCACAACTTCGTTGGAGGATCGGGTGGAGGAGTTGGTGGAGGGTGATCAAGCTCCCATCTATTTGGTGCACTTTACCCAATTAGCCTGCGCGAGAACTGCTCAGAATTTGATGAGCCGGAACTTTTGCTCGAAGGAGGAGAAAGCGGCGATTTCCAAGGTCTTGGAGGATGCGGATTTCAAAAGTCCTTATGGGAAGGAGATGAAGAAGCTCCTACGTCATGGTCTTGGAATTCACCATGCCGGTTTGTTGCCGAAGTATCGGGTGCTGGTCGAGAAGCTGGCGCAGCGGGGCTTGATGAAGGTCATTTGTGGAACGGATACCCTTGGCGTGGGCGTGAACGTCCCAATCCGAACGGTCCTGTTCACCCAGCTCTACAAATATGGAGGACAAAGTACGAAGATTCTCGCAGTTCGTGACTTTCGACAGATTTGTGGGCGAGCGGGGAGGCGGGGCTTTGATGACGTCGGCTACGTGGTGGCGCAAGCCCCCGAGTATGTCATTGATAATCTCAAATCCGATGCCAAGGCGGCGGCGAAAGGCAAGAAGAGCAAGAAGAGCAAGGGGCAGAAAAAGAGGCCGCCTGAAAAGGGGTTTGTGAACTGGGATGAGAAGACTTATGAGAAGCTCCAGAGCGCTCCGCCGGAGAAGCTTGTCTCCAGTTTTAATATTCGTCACGGGACCTTGCTCAATGTCCTTTCTCGTGAGCACGAGGACGGGTGCGCGGAGCTGCGACGGATCATCGAAGCGAGCCACGAAACCCCGGTACGAAAAAAAGCCCTCCGTAAGCAGGCCTTTGCTCTCTTTCGGGGATTGGTGGAAGGCGATATTCTCACGATTATCCCAAAGGAGCAGCGAACGGGACCGGCCAAGGTCAGGCTCAATGTCGAGCTGCAGGATGATTTCACGATGAACCAAGCCTTGGGGCTTTATCTCATCGAGACGATTCCCAAACTTGATCGGGAGGCTCCTGATTACGTGGTGAATATGCTTTCGCTGATTGAGGCGATCCTTGAAGACCCGACTGCGGTAATCCGCAAGCAGGTTGATAAGATCAAGACGGCGTTGGTGGCTCAGATGAAAGAAGACGGAGTGGAATACGATGACCGGATGGAGGCCTTGGATGAGGTTGAGCACCCCAAGCCTGGTAAGGATTTCATTTACCAAACTTACAATGAGTTCGTTCTCGTAAACCCGTGGGCCAAGGAAGCGGGGGTGCGGCCGAAGTCGATTGTGCGCGAGATGTTCGAGGATTGGTCGTCGTTCGAGGACTACGTGAAGAATTACGGGTTGGAGCGGAGTGAGGCGGTCTTACTTCGGCATCTTTCTGAGGTTTATAAGGTCCTCGTGCAGACGGTGCCACCTGCTTTGAAGACGCCTGAAGTTGAAGAAGCCGAGTCCTTCCTGGAAGGAATGGTGCGAGAGGTTGATTCCAGTCTCATTGATGAGTGGGAGAAGCTTCGTAATCCTGATGGAGAAGTGGAGGAAGTGGAAAAAGCTCCGGCCAAGGACGTGCCCTTCACTCGCAAGAAGGCGGAATTCCTCCGCGCGACGCGGCGGGCGGTCTTTGACTTTGTGAAGGAACTTTCACGGGAGAACTACGAAGGGGCGGCAGAGTTGGTCGGGGGGAAGCCCCTTGAGATTCGTGAGATGATGGCGGGCTACTTCGAGGGACACGGAATCATTCGAATGGACCCGGAGGCTCGCAGTACGAAGTACCTCCGAATTGAAGGGAATCGGCTGGAGCAGACTCTGATCGATGAAGAGAGCCTCAACGATTGGAGCGCTGTGTTTGAAGTGGATCGTGCCAGGTCTGATGAGGAAAATCGGGTTGTTTTCACTCTCTCGGGAGTGGGACCGTTTTAGTCATTCAGTGATTTTTGCCACTTCGGGTAATCCTCGAGGATGGATCGAGGATTGTTGACATACCAGGCGTAGCCGTTGCGACGTTCGGCTTCGATTTCGGCGATAGAATATTTGATGACACCATCGCGGCCGGAGAAGATGGGTTTTGCGGTGTCCAGATGGTAGAAGCGCGCCCAGAGTGGTTTGGCATTTCTATCCTCTGCGATGACCCTGTCCCCGTTCTTTTTTTCGATTCGGATGCCGTTAATTTGGTGAGCACGGAACCAGGCGACTGCGGCTTCGATAGATTGGCGAACCTGAGGCGAGGGTGCCTTGATTTGCATGAGATATCTCACGATGCCTGCACTTTCACCCCCGCTGAACGATGCGTGTTCATAAGAGCGGGCTTTCGTAGGTTGGAGGGTTTTGTAATGGTGTTGAGCGCACCAGATGGTGGGTTTGCCATCGACGCGGATTTGGGTTTTGAGGATGCAATCGAGGCCTATTACCAAGGCGCTTTTGATTTCGGCCTTTTCCTGGTCGGTTAAGAAGGCCGGGTCATCTTCGAGCAGGTCACGAAGAAAAGTCATAACCCCAATCATGGCTCCATCGTTGTAGGTGATATGCCGACCGTAACCGGAGGAGTGGGGTTGTTGGGGCCAACCACCGTTGGGGTATTGGCTTTTGAGGAGGAAGTTTAATCCGCAGTGGATGGAGGCTTCGGTAGTGGGATCGGACTCGCTTTTCCAGATCTTGATGAGGAATTTGAGAGGAGTGAATGTGGCTCCGTTGTCGATGGTGGTGCCTCCGGGGTCGGCTTGTTGCTTGAGGAGTTTCTTACGCTGGTCCCCGGAGAGTTTTACCGACATGTCCTGGTTTTTGGGCCAGCCGCCATTGTCTCTTTGGTAGAGCATGACTTTTTCGGCGAGGTTATGGGCTTCTTTGCTCTCATACCAGGATGCCTTCTGCTTGCGTGCATCTTTCCAGGACACTTCGGCGTTGAGCAGGGAGCAGGTTAGAATAAAAAGAAGAAGGGTTCTCATGGAACAAAGATACCCTGGAGAGTATTTGCTTCTTCCATCGGGAGTTTGCGGGGTTCCCAGCCGGGTTCTCGTTACAGCACGAAAGTTGTGGTGATTTGAGTGATGGCATCATCAGAAGTCTGAGAGTTTGCCTGGGATTCACCTCGCCATTTTGATTTTAAAAAAGACACGTTTACGATTATTTTTCAAAATCCTCGCCTCCCAAGTGGTGAAACCTTCGGCATCCGGGAGAGAGAGTTGTCGATTTTCGACTTCACGGAAGTCGAATGATTCAAGATCCTGCGAGTAGAGGACAGTTGCCTTTGCCCCTTCACGAAGCCGGTATCTGATGGTGAAATATTGAGCAGGTGAACCGTTGTAGAGTCCGTCGGTGACGATGCTGGTTTCGAAGAGTTGGTTCTCCGTCAGGGGATCTCCTCCCAGGACGTATTCGCTAAGATTATCCGATTGATCGCCGTCAGGATCATCCGACCAATCGGCGAAATAAGGATAGGCATTGGTGTTAAATTGATCCCGCCACCACGCAATCGAAGGTCCATCATCCAGGTGTTTGTGGATTTCAAATTCGTCCCGAACCTGGCCGTTTGCATCAAGGTAGAATGCCCGGAGTTGTGTCCCGTCAATCTCGATTACCATTGAGCCGAGCTCGCGGAGAGTTGAGACATGCACGGGATGTGGATTCGGGTGGGTGATATCGAGTTGACCGGTGCCGGCATCGCTCCAACCGGTGAGTTTGCTTGAGGCACCCACGGTCACGGCGATTTCACCTGAGCGTGACGTGGCAATTGCTTTCTTGTAAGGCGATCCACCGGGCTGGTAAATGAACTGGCCGGTGAGGCGGTCCATTTTTCCAAATTGAGAGCCGGATCTGGGATCCAGTGAGTGCTGTTCTGCTTGAAATTCCCATGAGCGTCCGTAGTGACCATCGATGAGATGAGAGCGTTCGTAGGCGTGACTATGGCCTGAGAGAATCAGATCAACACCGAAGTTCTCGAGAATGGGGAGGAGCTTGTCCCTGACTGCGAGATGCTCTCGTTCATAATCTGAATCATGAGACCCTTTCGTGTAAGGTCCATGGTGCAGATAGGCGATTATCCAGTCGGCCCGGGTTGAGCTTAAGTCGTTGACGAGCCATTCGTTCATCCCATCGGGATATTCCTCCGAGTTCAGACAGATGAAGTGAATCTTCCCGCGATCAAAGGAGTAATATTTTTCTGTCCCGGAGGGGTATCCGCCGCACCCTCCCTGAGTTGGGAGATCGAAAATCTGATAGTAGGCCTTGCTTGGGGAGAAGGCGTCATGATTTCCCATGGTGGGCCAGACGTGCGTGTTTTTCAAAAGCTCCGGGAAGATATCAAAAAATCCCCTTTGGTATTCGATGTCTGTTCCAGAGTTGTAGGCGTTGTCCCCGAGCATTAACCAGACGTCTGGCTTGGCACCATTGGCCCACTCGAGATAGGCGTCCTTGACGGATTGCACCCCGGGGCCGGGGAGACCCGAGTCGCCGATGACCCAGATGCGGGTGGGAGCGGATTCTCCGGGAAGGGGAGCGGTATCGAAATAGCGTTCCCGATCGAGTGAGGTTACGGCTTCTGCGGAATCATCCAATTCGACCTGATAATAATATCGGGTCGCCGGGGAGAGTCCGGTGATCACGGCGGTGTGATCTCTCAAGGTGTGTTCCCCAAAGTAGGTGAGGACGAAAGGCCTTTCACTTTTCGGATCAACGAACTGATCGAGATGTTCCGGATCTTCGCCATAGTAGACCCGGGTGGTCATGGGGCTAAAGGTGCGCCACTTCACGGTCGCCGAGTCAGGACAGACGCGTTGAAGATAGGGTTGTCGTGGAATTCTGGGAACGGTTTCAAAGCTGCCTGCTGCGATTGTTGATTCCCCTTCGGCGCCTGTTGACGCAATTTCAAAGGTGTAAGGTTGGCCCCCTTCCAAATCTGCCAAGGTGAGCTGGTGCGCTGTCCGAAGTGTCGGGCTTTCAAGGGTTTGATCCAGTTGCAGTGCGTTGGTGCCATACCGGATCACTGCCGTTGATGGGGATGAGGTGGTCCATGAAAGGGTGGGATCCCAGAGAGATCCCCAGTTGAAGTTGACCGCAGGCTGGATGAGTTGACGACTCTGTGGGATGCCTCGGATTTCGAATTCCGCTCCAAGATACCCATTGGGTTGGAAGCGGAAGGGGTGGAGGGAGATGGCGAGAAGATTAGCCCCGGGGTTGAGTTTGATTACTGAAGGAAGAGTGATTGAGAAGTTCTTGGATTCGGTATTCCAGGTTGCGAGTCTGTCCCAACCGCTGAAAGTGTCACCGCTTCCCATGATTCGAGAGAAGAGCTTTTGTCCGTTGAGATAGACCACGATGCCGCCGTATTGAATGCCTTCGAGGGTCAGTGATTGGAAACCGCTTTCACCACCATCGATTTCTTTAAGGAGCCAAACGGGCCTGACTTCGGTTTCGATTGTTTGGATCTGATGGTCCCCAACTCGCAGAGTCAGGCCTTCCGAGACGAAGGGCGATGTCAGGTTTTTTGTGAAGGTCGGCCCGTCGTAGGTTCCATCCCCAGGATAGTTGCCGAGGGTTTGCTTAAACCAAGTGGAGATGAAGTCCGGATCGGTCGCGGCCGGATCCACAAATTGCCCGTCTTCGATACTCTCGAAGAGAGCCCAGCCGGAGCTTTGTCGTTCCAAAATCGTCAGAGAGGGTGTGGTGAAGGAAGTCAGCCGTGGCGGTGTGAAGCTTGTTCCGTCATTTTCCAGGGTTTCGACAAAATAGGTGGTGGTTTCTTTGAGGCTGTCGAGAAGAACGGCATGAGATCGGGTCGGGGTGGCATTGGTTTCCACTTCGGCTGTCTCTTATACACATCTCCGAGCCCACGAGACCGAGGCTGATCTCG
>CAJXVQ010000338.1 GCA_913060685.1 uncultured Verrucomicrobiales bacterium | reverse complement strand
GAGATCAGCCTCGGTCTCGTGGGCTCGGAGATGTGTATAAGAGACAGATATTATTTTGAGCGAGGGCCTTCCACGAGAGGTGGGTGATGGAAGCTCCCATTGCTTTGTCGATCCCGATTTCGACGGTCCCGTTGTCGATTTTCAGAAGTTCAGGCTTGGGGCGCTCAACCGGATCCCCCAGCGAGAGTTGAAGCGGGACGAAGGCGAGGATGAAGAGAGGCTTCAGCATGAGCCCTTTTTTAACGAAGCAGCAGGAGTGGATCTTCCAAATGCTGTTCTCAGGAATCGAGCTCTCCCTCGCGGGTTTCGCCCTCGACATTGGTTTGCCAGTAATGGGAGGACTCCACGTGGAGGCAGGTGAGCCATCCGCCACGGCCAACGTCGGTGTCGATATTGATGGCGTGGCCGAGGTTGAGGGGGAGATGGGGGGCTTTTTGAGCGGTGTGTCCGCAGACCATGACCTTACCGGACTGGTGGGGGAGAGGAGTTCCGAATTTCTTGTGAATCAGGGTGAAAGGGTGCTGCTTTGCAAGCGGGATGTCGTGCTCTAGATTGGCGTGAACGAAGATGTGGGTCCCGGTCTCGTGGTAGGGCTGGGTGTTGCGGATGAAATTCCAGTGGGACTCCGGGACAGCGTCCATGCCGCCGTATGATTCCAAGGTTTCGCCGCCGCCCCAGACATCGAG
This sequence comes from uncultured Verrucomicrobiales bacterium, assembly GCA_913060685.1. Taxonomy (GTDB): domain Bacteria; phylum Verrucomicrobiota; class Verrucomicrobiia; order Verrucomicrobiales; family Akkermansiaceae; genus SW10. Next base: position 6,891 of record CAJXVQ010000338.1, on the reverse strand, counting down.
CCAATGCGCGAGGTCCGTTTTGTCGATGCGCGAGAGGAGGAATTTTTCCTCGTGGTTTCCGTGGAGGAAGGTGGCGTTGAACTTCTCCTTGATGCCGAGGAGAAACTCGATGACGCCCTTCGAGTCGGGGCCGCGATCGACGTAGTCGCCGACGAAGATCAGGTGATCTTCCGCTTGGGGCGCTATGACGTCGATCATCTGCTTCAAGGGATCGAGGCAGCCGTGGATATCGCTAATGACAAGAGTTCTCATGGGTCCGGGGCATGGTTAACGCTTCGGGCCGTTGGAGTTAAGCAAAGAAGTTGTGAAAATGGCAGGAATGTGACCCGGCGAATGTTTTCCATTGATGAGTCGGTCGGGCGGGGTAGCTTTTCATGTATATTATGAGAAGCCTTCTACTCCTTCCGGTTCTTTTACTTTTGGCGAACTGCACGGCAGATCCCCCGGAGATTCGATCGGCACTGTCTTCGGGAGGGGCTGCTGTGATGCCGAGCCGTTCGGGAACGCTCCAGCAGATTATCAATGTCTCGGCTTATGACCCGAAGGCGAAATCGCGTTCCGGGCGGAGCTTCTCCGAGCACGATGTCACCGCGTTGCGACCCAACGGAGCGAAAGGTCTCATCGCGCGGGCAGGCAAGGGTGGGAATCTGGATGAAAAATGTGGATCGTTCATTGCCGCTGCGGATCGGGCCGGGCTCTTGGCGGGCGTTTATTATCGGGTCCAGAAGCACGTGGACGCGACCAGGCAGGCTGATCAATTTGTGAGCCGGGTTCGTTCGCTCTCCCGGAGCCGCCCGGCGAATGTAGCCCCACTTTTACTTTGCGGTGATTACGATGGTGATCTCTCCCTTTCCGCGATTCTTGCTTTCCAGGACCGCGTTGAACAGCAGACCGGAGTGGTGCCGGTGGCCTATCTCGAGAACAGCCAGGAGTTGAAATTGAAGACCAGCAGGGCTGATGCCCGGACCAAGGCGAGGCTGGGTCGCGCGCCCTATTGGCTCGCGCTGTATTCCCATGAGAGCGGGAACTCGACCTACTTTCCACCCCCCGGAAATCCCGATAATTTGGTCAAGCAATACAACCTGTGGCCGGCTTGGACGATGTGGCAATATGGCGGTGTGAGTTGGGAAAACAGGAAATCCAATGCCAAGGTTTACAGTCATGGCCGCTACCGTTTCCCGCGCTACTTCGGAAACATGGACCGCCCGATGGAGCGCAACGTTTTCCGTGGTTCCTACGGAAGCCTGATTGCGTTCTGGAACCGCCACGGGGTTTGATCTCAGGCTTTTACCGAAGGTGATGTGCACGAGCTGATTCACGAAAAGAGAATCTGCGCGACAAAGTTACCGACGTGCTCACTTGTTTTGAGATGCTTTGGAACGGCGACGATGATTCGGCGCTCGAGGGGGACGGGGAGAAGGATTTTCCGGAGAAGTTTTTTACGGCTGAAAGTACTGAGGGCGCGGCGGGGGACGATGGCGCAGCCCATGCCGAGTGCGACCAGGTGGATCATGAGATCGAAGTTTTCGATCTCCATTGAGGCTTTGAGGCCGGGAAAGGAGCGATCAATGATTAAGCGGTCCTGACTGTTCGGCGGCGGGAGAATCCAAGAGTCGCTGTTTAGGCAATCTGCAAAGCTTATTGCTGGATCTGAGCTTGGCGCGATGAGAGCAAAGCGGTCCTTTATGCGGTGGGTCACGGCGAGGTTCTCGGGGAGATTTGATGGATCTGCCAAGATTCCTAAATCGTAACGGGCTGCGCCCAATCCGGAAATGAGATCAGGTGATTTCTCTTGTGAGACCACGATGCGGGCGGTGCTTGATTTCAGATTGAAAAGACCGGGCATATGGGCCAGCGAAAGTTCGCTGGAGAGACAGATATTGATTTTGGGGGGGATATCGAGGCATTCCTCCCGCAGTCGATTGAGCGCACCTTCAAGCAGATTCGGGATGGCGGCGGTTTCCCGGAGAAGAATCGCTCCGGCCTCCGTGATTCTGACCTGTCGGGTCGTCCGCTCGAAGAGCTTAAGCTCCAGGCGTAGCTCGGCGTTGGCGATCTGGCGGCTCAGCGCGCTTTGCGAGATCCCGGCTTCTTTGGCCGCTGCTGAAAAACTGCGATGCTCGGCGACCAGGCGAATCAGTTGAAGGGAGTAAAGATCGACGGGTTGATTCATGCGCTTAACGCAATAATAACCAGTGATTATGAATTTATAGCGATCAGAAAACCGTGGGATGTTGTCGGAAGCCGAAGAAACCCCGGCTGGAAATAATGGCAAATCAAACTGAAAAACATCCCCTGAATGTAAATGGAGCTCTCTATAATGATCTCAGCTGTGTCGATTGCGGATTCTGCCCTGAGATCGCGCCGATGTTATTCCGAAGGGACGATGACGGAGGATATTCCTACGTTTATAAGCAACCCGAGACGAGTGAAGAAGAGAAACTGGCACGAGAAGCGATTGAGTTATGCCCTACCGAAAGTATCGGAAACGATGGCTGATTCAGGGCACAAAAAAGGCGGGCGTTCCCAAATGGAAGCCCGCCTTTCAAATTTTTTCCCTCTTCCTATGCCTCGTGGGAGAGGGTGGGAATCGGATTTTCTTTTTTCCCGAGAGCACGGCGCATCTTCTCGAGCGCGATGTTCTGCAGTTGGCGGATCCGCTCGCGGGTAACCCCAAAGTCGCGGCTGATTTCCTCGAGTGTGAGGGACTTCTTGCCGTTGAGACCGAAGCGGGCTCCGATGATCTGGGATTCCCGTTTGTCCAGGAGACCGAGGAGTGGGCCGAGTTCGTCGTGCATCTCCTTGGAGGCGAGGGCCTCGCTGGGATCGACTGCTTTTGCATCTCCGAGGGTCTCGGCATAAGTCGCCGAGCCTTCTTCGCCGACCGGGGCATCAAGTGAAGTGGGGCGCTGGGCAGCTTGCTTGAGGAGGGCGAGCTTTTTGCGGGGAATGCCGAGGATTTCGGTCAATTCCTCGTCGGATGGCTCGCGGCCGAGTTCCTCGGTGAGCGACATGGAAATTTTGCGCAGGCGGGCGATTTTATCCACCATGTGAACAGGGAGGCGGACAGTCTTGCTCTGGTTGGAGAGAGCACGCTTGATGGATTGTTTGATCCACCATGCTGCGTAGGTTGAAAGCTTTCCGCCCTTTTCAGGGTCGTATTTTTCAACGGCCTTCATGAGACCGATGTTTCCTTCGGAAATCAGGTCTGCGAGGGGGAGGCCGTAGTTTGAGTAGTCCTTGGCGATTTTGACGACAAGGCGAAGGTTGGCGCGGATCATGTGGTCGCGGGCTTCGGTGTCTCCGTCCTTAATGCGATCGGCGAGTGCGATCTCTTCTTCAATCGTGAGAAGGTCTGTTTTGGCAATCTCGTTCATGTAAACACGCAAGATGCTATCGGATTCCTTGTTCATATTCGACTTATACTGGCACACATTTGCGGGAAATCTAAATAATTTAGAGCTTTTTGTTGCTATTTCGCATGTCTTAACCAAACGAAAACCGCCGAGAAAATACTCGGCGGTGGATGAAGGCAGAAGAGTGCGGTCTGCCCGACCGGATCACGCAAGTCGGACTAGGACTTGTAGCGGAGGCGCTTCTTGTGGCGATTGGCCTTCATGCGCTTACGGCGCTTGTGCTTGCTGATCTTGGTCTTCCGACGCTTCTTGAGGTTGCCCATAATATTTTTTGGTTGGGTTTGAGTTCTGCGGATTTCTTAAACCGCAATTCCGTGAAATTTGTTGTCCGCCTAGGAGACGATCTTGTTGAGAGGATATTCGATAATGCCTTCCGCGCCCAGTTCTTTTAAATCTGGGATCAGGTTTCTAGCGACTTTCTCGCAGATGATGGTCTCCAATGCAAGCCAGCCTTCTTCGGTGAGCTTTGAGATGGTAGGGCGTCGGAGTGAGGGGAGGCATTCCAAGACGGCATCGAGAGAGGCCTCAGGGAGGTTAAGCTTGAGGCCGACTTTGTCGCGGGCTTCGAGAGCTCCCTTGAGCATCATGACCATGCGCTCCATCTTGCCGCGCTTCCAGTCGTCGCCAAAGGCGGCCTTGCTGGCGTAAAAGTGAGGAAAGGAGGAGAGGAGTTCGTCCACGATGCGCAACTTGTTGGCGCGGAGGGAGGAGCCGGTCTCGGTGACGTCGACGATGGCATCGACGAGGTCGGGGACTTTGACCTCGGTGGCGCCCCAGGAAAATTCAACGCTGGCATTGACTCCTTTTTCAGCAAGGTAACGCTTGGTGATTTCGATCCCTTCGGTGGCAATGTGCTTTCCCTCAAGGTCCTGCACGGTCTTGATGGGTGAGTCCTCGGGAACCACGAGAACCCAGCGGGTGGGTCGGGTGGAGGCTCGGGAATAGGGAAGTTCGGCGAGATCAACAAGATCGACATCGTGCCCGTAGGCCCAGTCGAGTCCGGTGATGCCGCAGTCAATGAAGCCTTGGTCGATGTAGCGGGCGATCTCCTGCGCGCGGATCATGTAAATGTCCAAGCCATCGTCATCGGAAGATGGACGGAGTCCACGATCCGAGGTGTAGATATTATACCCGGCCTTTTCAAGAAGACGGAGAGTCGGTTCTTGAAGGCTACCTTTAGGGAGGGCGATTTTAAGGGAGTCTGACACGCGGGGCGGCGGTTTTAGCCGCGAATCGCAGGGAAGCAAGTAATTTGCACGATTCCTCCGGCATTGGCTCACTCTTCACGATTGAAGAGCCTCTACTCCCACCTCATCGGGTTCGCCGAACGACCCTATAATGGTCTCCTTAGGAGGGGGTAAGGGATGTTGTGATTCTTCCGTTTCATCATCAGCAATCTGCAGGTCCCTTTTTTAAGGATTCATCATGCCTTGGGAAACGTCGTCGTGATAAACAGCACAAATTTTCCTTTTACGGGCAGAAGAATAAAGTCTCGGCAATAGACGAGCCGGCATTTCGTAAACGTTACTTTGGAAAAAAGACCTTTACCCCATTTGGCGGTTTCCAACCTGATCCTTCGCGGTACTGAAAAGATGGCAAAGAGGCTGTCGAACTTCACATCTGATTCGGTTGTCATGAGATGTGGGGCTGAAACGAATCCTCGGCCGCTCCCAATTGCAGCGGCCGAAAAATTGAAATCAGGTGAGATTTTCCTTTCTCGTTTATTAAAGAGTGGGCTCGCCGTAGTAGGGCTGGAGTGCTTCCGGGATGGCTATGTTGCCTTCGGTGTCCTGGCATTGCTCGAGGAGAGCGACGAGAAGACGGGGAAGGGCGGTGCCGGATCCGTTGAGGGTGTGGCAGAAGGTGTTTTTGCCCTCGGCATCCTTAAAGCGGAGCTTCATGCGGCGGGCCTGGTAGTCGCCAAAGCTGGAACAGCTTGAGACTTCCAGGTATTTGCCCTGGCCGGGTGCCCAAACTTCGATGTCGTAGGTTTTTTGCGAGCCGAAGCCAACGTCACCGGTGCAGAGCTCGATGACTTGATAGTGAAGGCCGAGTTTTTGAAGGGCGGATTCGGCGTGGCCGGTGAGTTCTTCCAGGGCATCCATCGAAGTGTCGGGGTGTACCATTTGGACAAGCTCCACTTTATCAAACTGGTGCATGCGGATGATGCCCCGGTTGTCACGTCCGGCGCTCCCGGCTTCGCGACGGAAGCAGGGAGTTTGACCCGTCATCTTGATGGGGAGATCGTCTTCGCTGAGGAGGGTGTCGCGGTAGAGATTTGTGATGGGAACTTCACCGGTGGGAATGAGGAACATGTCGTTGTTCTCGATGCCATACATGTCGTCCTCGAACTTGGGAAGTTGGCTGGTGCCGATCATGCATTCGCGATTGACGACATGGGGGACGTTGACTTCCTCATAGCCGTTTTCACGGCTCTGGAGGTCGAGAAGGAACTGAATGAGAGCGCGTTGGAGGCGGGCCCCTTTTCCGCGGTAAACCGCAAACCCGGAGCCGGAAAGGCGGGCACCATCGTCAAAGCTGATCAGCCCCTTGGCTTCTGCGAGGTCGAGGTGATCTTTGGCATTTATCAGGGGCGGTTTTTCGCCCCAGCTGCGAATGATGGGATTGGACTCCTCGTCAGCACCGACGGGACAGTCTTCGTAGGGGAGGTTGGGGATGGTGAGAAGGAGTTGTTCCTGGCGCTTTGCGGCTTTGCTGCCTTCATCGTCGAGGGCTTTGATCTGTTCGCCGATCTTTTTGACTTCGGTTTCGATGCCGGAGGAATCTTCGCCATTGGCGCGGAGTTTTCCGATTTCCTTGGAAGTCGATTTCCGCTCGGACTGCAGGGCCTGCTTGGCGGTTTCGTTCTTGCGACGGATTTCGTCGCAGGCGAGAACTTCGTCGATGAGATCGGCCGAACCGTCGTGACGGTTGGCGAGACGTTCTTTGACGAGTTCGGGATTTTCGCGGATGACTTTAATGTCGAGCATGATGGAAAGAGGTGAATGAGTTGTTAACCCGCCCCGCGCTTACCCGATTTTAACGACTCTGGCAAAGGCAGAATGACACGGTCACGGCCATGGCGATCAGCTAGGGAGAAAAGCGGAGCGAACTGGTAGAACCACCATGGCGATTAGCCATTAGCGATTGGCTTCCGGTCGACCGGGCTAAAAGCCAAGAGCCAAACGCTAAGAGTCGACGTCGTAAACCCTGCAGCTACTTAGTTTCCCTAGCTGATCGCCCTACCGTCACTGCCTGAGCTCGGTGTGTTTAGAAAATGACTTGCGCCGGATTAGAATTGGAGAGCCTGTTTCTCAAATGCGACTGAAATACGGTTCAGTGGGCAAACCAATGAGAATTCAAGGATTGGAGACGATCAAGGCGTGAAACGATAAGAGGGAATTGCGAATGGCACCCAGTTAAGAGGCTGTCTCTTATACACATCTCCGAGCCCACGAGACCGAGGCTGATCTCG
>CAJXVQ010000337.1 GCA_913060685.1 uncultured Verrucomicrobiales bacterium | reverse complement strand
CTACACAGAGTAGATCGTCGGCAGCGTCAGATGTGTATAAGAGACAGGGTCAAAGAGGGCGGAGACCCTCTGAAAGCAGCTGAAGCACTCAGTGTTCTTGGCGAGGAACTGAAGCAATTGAAGATTAAGACAGCAGCTATCGATCATTCCGAAATGGTTGCGAGCGGGGAAATCCTACCCCAGCAGAAGGAATTCCTGGAGGCCACTGCCGCTTTTCATAAAGCTCAAACGGATCTCTCTCAACTAGGGAAGCTTACTCCCGAAATCAACCGGGCCATCATGGCCCACCATAACCCCGCTCCAATGACCGGAGAGGGGACTCCTTAAATATTTCCGAAACCTAAATCCACCATGATTTCCGCATTTACCAATACTTGGAAGATCCCCGAACTTCGGGATCGCATCCTCTTTACCATGGCCATGATCGTGATCGTGCGTCTTGGTGTTCATCTTCCTCTCCCCGGGGTCAACATGGATGTCATTCGCGAGTATCTCGACATCCTGAAAAAGGATAACGAAGAGGGCGCTGGTGGCGGCGTGGGTGCCATTCTAAACGTTTTCTCAGGCGGTGGTCTCACCAGTATGGGACTCTTTGCTTTAGGAATCATGCCATACATTTCTGCGTCGATTATGATGCAGCTTTTAAGTGCGGTGGTTCCAAAATTGGCCCGTCTTAAGAAAGAGGATGGTGGTCAGCAGAAGATTAACCAATGGACTCGATTCGTGACGATCGCGATCGCTACGATTCAAGGTTTCTTCCTCGCCAAGTCCCTGGAAAATCCCACTCAGAACCCGCTCCTCCGTGGAATTGGGAAGGCTCTCGAAGCAACGGGACAGGACCTCGTTCCTGCCTTTGCTGCAAATGCCGGCGGCACCTTCGTTGCCCAGACTGTTCTCATCATTATCGCGGGAACTCTTTTCCTGATGTGGATCGGTGACCAGATCACCGAGCGGGGGATTGGTAACGGTGTTTCCCTGATCATTTCCGTAAATATCATCTCATCGCTTCCGGGTGTGATTGTGCAAATTTGGAACACTTTCGTGATTGATCGTGGAAGTGAGAATCCCTTCAGCCCTCTCTTGATTGTCTTGATGGTTGTGCTCTTCCTCTTCGTCATTGCCGCCGTCATAACGGTTACGCAAGGGCAGCGACGGATCGCCGTCCAGTATGCCCGACGTGTTGCGGGTCGACGTGAGATGTCCGGAGGAACGCAGTATCTTCCTCTTAAGGTAAACTACGCAGGTGTGATGCCGGTGATTTTCGCAACTGCCATCCTCCAGCTTCCAACCCAGCTTTTGGGTCAAATGACCGATGCCGCCTGGGTGCGGACGATGGGTGATATCTTGTCTCCAAACGGTCCATGGTTCTATTTGCTCTCAGGCTTCATGATCTTCTTCTTCAGTTTCTTCTGGGTCGCGACCATGTTCCAGCCTTCCGAGGTTGCCGAGAATCTCAAACGTGGTGGTGGTTATATTCCCGGGGTCCGACCCGGTAAGCCCACCTCTGATTTCCTCGATTACACCATGACCCGCCTGACCTTTGCAGGGGCTCTTTTCCTGACCCTGATCTTTATGATGCCGTTCTTCATCGGACTGGCTCTGGATCTGGGCGCGAACAGTCTGATCACTTCCTTCTTTGGTGGCACGAGTCTTCTGATTTTAGTCGGAGTCCTGCTGGATATGATGCGTCAGATCGAGACTCATCTCCTCCAGCGCCAATACGATGGATTCCTCCGCAAGGGGAAGATTAAGGGCCGCCAGCAACGTCAGGTTTCCGGGAATCAGGCTTCCAGCACTTCGGTTCTCTATCTCTGGGTTGTTCTCGCCGTGATCGTTCTGATCGCGGTGGTCGCTCTCATTAGTAAGTAAATATGAAGTCGCGGCACCTCGTCTTCCTCGGCCCTCCGGCGTCGGGGAAGGGGACCCAGGGCCGCCGCCTCGCCGATGAAAACGGCTTGGCTTATCTTTCGACGGGCGCGCTCTTACGGCGCGCCCTTCGCGATCGAACGGGTCTGGGCGAACAGGCCCGACCTTATCTGGATCGGGGCGAATACGTGCCGGATGAGATCATGGTCCCGATGGTTTTGGCTTGGGTTGGGGAGCAAAAGGAGGGTTGGCTTCTTGATGGTTTTCCGAGAACGGTGCCGCAGGCCGAGGCTCTGGATGCTTCTGTGAGCGAAAAGCCTTCCGCCATTATTTTACATGTTCCCGATGAGGAGCTTCGGCGTCGCGTGACCTGCCGCCTCGAGTGCCTTGAATGCCATCGGGTGGCCCGCGAAGGTGAAGGAGAGAAATGTCCGAAGTGCGGTGGGGTATTGGCTCCGAGAGCTGACGATGTTTCGGCCAGTTTTGAAAATCGCCTGGCTGAATACCGGCGCCTTGTCATTCCTGCCATCACTTACTATTGTGATCTCCAGCGAGCCCGCATTGTCAATGGGACAGGTTCCCCTGATGAGGTATACGCCCGGGTCAAAGGTTAGCGCTTTATTGAGTTATGCTACGGCTTGACCTCATAGTTCTCAGACCCTACCTCCTTGTTCATGGCGAAGCGTTCCAAGATCCCGATTAAGACCAAGCAAGAGATCGAGATGATGCGCGAGGCTGGCAAGGTCGCCAGTGATGTTCTCCAGCGCTCGGCTGCCTTTATTGAAGCTGGCAAGACCACGCGTGAAGTGGATGAGTATGCCCTTTCTCTCATGGACGAGCACAAGGTGAAGAGTGCTTTTCATAAGTATCGGGATTTCCCGGGTTATACCTGTATCTCAATGAACGAGGAGGTGGTCCACGGAATCGGCGGGGACCGCGTGATCGTGGAGGGTGATTTGGTAAAGCTCGATGTCGGGGTAAAGCGGCAGGGCTGGATCGGAGACAATGCTCTCACGGTCCCGGTTGGTAAGATCAATGGGGAGCAGAAGCGCCTTCTTGCTGTGACCGAGGAGTCACTCTTTGTGGCAATTTCCCATGCCCGGGCCGGGAAACCACTGCATGAACTTTGTGCTTCGGTGGAGGAGTATGTCCAGCGTTTCGGATTTACAGTGGTGAAGGATTTGGTGGGGCATGGTGTTGGTCGACAACTTCATGAAGAGCCGCAGGTGCCGAATTATCATCCCGGAGGTAAGGGGCCGATTTTAAAGGCGGGAATGATCCTGGCGATCGAGCCGATGATTAATGCCGGAGTGGGAACGGTTGACTGGTTGGATGACGGGTGGACGGTGTCTACTTCGGACCGACGGCCTTCGAGCCATTTTGAGCACACGGTCCTGGTGACGAACGGAGATCCTGAGATTTTGACCTGGCGGCCGCGGACGGCGCTGCCGGAGCAACTGGGGATTCCACCCTTGAAGTGAGTCAGGATTTCTTCTCCCCGTAACGGGCAAAAAGGTCCTCAAGCCACTCGCGTTTGAGAGGTTTGGAAAGAAGGGTGACCGTGCCTTTTGGCAGGAGACGGTTGACCACTTTCACTTCGTCAGCATCCATTGAGTCGACCAAGGCAACGATGGGGAGGTGATAGTGCTCTTCGCACTTGAGGAGTTTTTCGTAAAGTTCGTCACCGTCCATATCGGGGAGTTTTAAGTCGAGGACGGCGAGGGTGAAGTCGTACCCGGTTGCGAGGGTGAGCGCTTGGCTGGCACTGGAGGCGGCGATGTGATGGTAGTTCCCCTCGCGGAGAATATTGACCATTTCAGCGAGGACGGAGTTGTCATCGTTGATGACCAGGATGGGTTTCATGTGAGGGAGCATGGCGGAATTTTGGAAATCTTCCTTCTATAAAATCCGGAAATATTTGTGGTGGCGCGTCTTTGAAATGTGGTGAAAGTTCATCGTTATGAGTCGTTCGCCACGCCGTAAAAAGCGCTTCCTGATCCTTCTTGTTCTTGTGGTGCTGATTATTCCGGCAGGATGGTTCATTGAAAATGGGCGGGGAGCGAGTGCGTTTGACGAGATGCATGCGCGGGCGTCTGAAGCCGGGGTGTCTCTGGTCCGGGCTGACTACGCTGGACCCGATATTTCGGATGACGAAAATCTCCTCAAGGACCCGGTCTTCGCCGACGAGGTCTTTCGGAAGAGAGAACCGGGGTTGGATGCATGGCGCAACCTGCCTGTGGTCGAGAGGATAGGAACATCTGCTTTTATGAATCCCGCTTCCGGGGAAACCCTGAAATACGCGGGATTCTTTGAAGGAGGCATGAGTGAGGACGAAGCCCGGCTAAAGCTCGGCGAGGCGGCCCGTGATTATGAGCTTCGTTTGGACGAGCTTCGCAAAGCCATTTGGAGGAAACCCGCCCATCCTCTTTTTACCAGGGGAGTCGCCACAGAGGATTTACAAGGTTCGCGAAGCCTTACCACGGGCCTGAGCCCAATGATTGATTGTTTTAGGTCATCTGGATTAATGGCTTTACGATCCGAAAATCCCCGGAGAGCACTCGAGACGATCAAGACCATGGATCGGATCACTGAAACGACAGGTGATCCGTATTTCATTGGTTATCTATTGTTCGCGAACCGTGGCAGTTTGGACCTGCAGTTGATTTGGGAAGGAGTTCGGCTGAGGCTCTGGACAGAGGATGAGATGGCGGATCTTTCGAGGCTCATTGCGAAACGGAATTACAAGAAACCTCTTTTGATGAGCCTCAAGTATCAGGCGGCTGTCGAGGTCGAAGCTTATGACTCGACGACTCTTCTTGACGAGCCTCTTGACGTTAATCCCTTATTCAGAGATCGAGTGAGGAACTGGGTCAGGAATCGGGGACCCGCGGGGTGGACCCATCAGCGGAAGGCCCTGATGGTGAAGTCCTATCTAAAAGCGATCAAGGCAGTTGAGAATGACGATCGTGATGCGCTGGAGGAATTAAGCGAAGAACTTCCGAAATGTGAATGGAGTCCTCTCGGAGCAGTCTCTGAACGTATTGGATTAGCCACTCGTATGATGTCGGCATCGTTCTGGAAGGCCGAGACCCGGAAAAGGATTGCTCTGATAGCACTGTCGGCGGAACGATATTATTTTTCTCAGAAGAAGTATCCCAAGTCTCTGCTGCAAATGAAATTGGATTTTCCGGTGGTCGATCTGACTGATCCACAGAAACGGGAGTTGGGATACCAACTTGGCCCGGATGGCAGGCCGGAGATAGGGTCGCTTTACGAGGAGGAGATGGAAAAGAGCCAATCGAATCGAAGTCTGCGATGGCAGTTCTGGTCCAAGTGAGGAGCTCTCTTACTTGAGGGTGATGGTCAACGATTTCAGGGGGACGCTGAGTTTGAAGCCTTCACTGTAGTCGCCGACGAGGCCTCCGTTGTCTTGTCCGGCTTCAAGGGCGTCGAGTGGGTGGCTGGTGAGGAAAGCGGGGCCTTCCTTGATGCCAATGCGTTTTTTATCCGCGCGGAGGATGAGGGCTTTCCGGGTGACGCGCGCTTCAAATTTCCCGGTGGCATCGGCCGGGATAGGAGCACTGGCAGTGAGAAGTTTTCCTTTGTTGCGGGTGGTGAAATGGAGTTGTCCGTCTTTGAGAAATAGGGTCCAACCGCTGCTGGAACCACCTTGGGCGGCGATCACTCCCTGGGCGGGGAGTTTCTCGAGTTGGGCGGTGACGGTGAAGGCGCGGTTGGTGATATTGGGTGATGTTTCACGGTTGAAGGTGTCGCCCGCTTTGAGCTTGAATTCCTTTTTTGATGAGGCTTTCGCTTTCTTGTTTTTATTCCAGCTGCCGAAGGGGACGACGCCGCGTTCTTTGGCCCATTGGTCGTATTGAGCAGACATCGCTTTGACACGCTCGGGGTGTTTTTCAGCAAGGTTGTTCATCTCAGTACGGTCGGCGGGAATATTGTAGAGTTCCCACTTACTTTTGACACCTTTGGCGACGAGCTTCCATTCACCATCACGCACGGCACGGTTGCCCTCGTGTTCGAAGTAGATGGGCTTGCCCCGTTTGAGGGCTGCTCCCTTGAAGGATGAGTTGAGAGAGATGCCTTCTACTGGAATCTTCGTACTTGGGTATTTGGCTTCGGCGAGGTCCAGACAGGTGGCCATGAGGTCGATGAGGTGAGCGGGGTCTTTTGCCCAAGAGTTCTTCTTTGTGATCCCCTTCGGCCAATGCGCGATGAGGGGAGTGGAGATGCCTCCTTCGTGGACCCAGTGCTTGTATTCGCGGAAGGGGGTGTTTGAGACGTTGGCCCAGTTTTGGCCGTAGCCGACTTCGGTTTCGGGGAAGCCGGGCATGACGCCATTGCCACGGCGGAGAGGGTAGCCGTCGCGCGATTGTGTGGGGACCATGTTGGTTTGGAGTTCGTCTTTGCCCATCGGCTTCAGAGTGGGGGCGGAGGGGCGCTTGAGTGGGCCGACGACCTTGCCGCGTCCAAAGCCTTCGGCGCAGCCACCGTTGTCCTGGACGTAGAAGATGAGAGTGTTGTCGAGTTGGTCGTGGTCTTTGAGGGTTTTGACAATGCGGCCGATGCCTTGATCCATGTTATCGACCATGGCGGCGTAGACTTCCATGCAGGCGGATTCCCATTCCTTGAGTTCGATCTTGGACCAGTCGCCAATGGGACCAGGGATTTCCCACTTGGGATCGATGAGACCAAGTTCCTTCATTTTTTTAAGGCGAGCCTCATAGATTGGGGCATAGCCGTTGTCATACTTACCTTCGTACTTTGCGATGTCCTCGGGGAGGGCATGCATGGGCCAGTGGGCGGCGGTGTAGGCGACGTAGTGGAAGAAGGGTTTGTCGGCGTGGTCCTTGAAGTGGCTCTCGATGTATTTGACAGTGTTGTCGGAGATGGCGTCGGTGTAATACCACGTTCCCTCAGGCTTGTATTCCGGGTCGTTCTCCGGGGTGATTTGGGTGTTGTCGCGGGTAAGGGAATTGGGATCGAAGAAGGATCCGGCGCCGTGGATGGTGCCGAAGAACTTGTCGAAGCCACGTTGGCGGGGCCAGTTGTCCTTGGCGTCATCGGCCTTGACCTTGGGGGTAACGTGCCATTTTCCCGCCATGTAGGTGCGGTAGCCGGCGGGCTTGAGTGCTTCCGCGATGGTGACACATTCTTTGTTCAGGAAGCCCTGATACTGGGGGATCCCATAGTTACCGGTCATGTGGCCAATCCCGGCTTGGTGCGGGTAGAGGCCGGTGAGGAGTGAGGCGCGGGTGGGGCAACAACGGGCGGTGTTGTAGAACTGGGTGAAGCGGAGGCCATTGGCGGCGAGGGCATCAAGATTGGGTGTTTTGATTTCCCCGCCATAGCAGCCGATGTCGGAATAGCCCATGTCATCAGAAAGGATTATGATGATATTGGGGCGGGCTGCGAGAAGCGAGCTCGAAACTTGAACGAGGAAGAGAGCGATGATGGCACGAAGCATGACGTCTTATTACGTGCCGAAAGGAGGGGTTTTGACAGTAAATTTAATGAGGAGATCTTTGATCTCTTCATTTCGAATATTTGCCCAACGTCAACGAATTGTGCTGAGTGGGTTTTCTGCCCCTTACATCAGGAAGCTTTTTTTTGCAACCCAAAGTGAGTCCTAGTCACCTCCGGCGCATTGCGCCAAGTAGAATGACACCGAAGGAATCCTGAAACGGATCATGGTAA
>CAJXVQ010000336.1 GCA_913060685.1 uncultured Verrucomicrobiales bacterium | reverse complement strand
AGATCAGCCTCGGTCTCGTGGGCTCGGAGATGTGTATAAGAGACAGATTCAAGAATGTGCGCGACCTGCTCGAAGCCGCGGCCAAGAAACCTGATTCCATCCTGTTTGGAATGGCACATGGAACTCCGACCCACTTTGCCGGTCGCAGGTTGGAGAAGGCCGGAGGCGGCGTGCAGTTTCGTATGGTCGCCAGTGGTGGTGGCGCGAAACGCCGCAACGATCTTGTCGGTGAGCACATTGACGTCACGCCCTTTTCGCTCGCCGAATACATCGGTTTTGAAGAGAGCGGTCTCCGTGCGATTGCCTACCTGGCTACGGAGCGTCATCCGGAATTACCCGATGTTCCGACGGCGCGCGAACTCGGCTACGAGGTGGTGATGCCCCATGTTCACTATTGGTGGGCCCCGAAGTCGACACCGGACGTCGCAGTGGAGCGAATTGCCGATGTTCTGGAAGCCGCGATGGAGACCGGATATCTGCGCGGCAAGCTCGCCGAGACCAAGACCGAGCCGCTCTTTTTACGAGGTGCGGCACTTGAGGCACACCTCACTGATCGGGAGGAAGAGTTTCAAGATGTCGCACTCGTGAACTACCAAGGCCTGCCCGATCCTGTGCTACCGATATTAGCAATCGTCGTTGTGCTGGGCGGGGCGATTGGTTTCCGATGGTTTAAGGGAAAAGCCGTGGTGGTTAATACGCCTGCCGCTTGGCGATACGGCGCACTGAGCTGCTCGGTTCTCGCTGTCTATGTCCTCTCGATGCAAGTCGTTGGAGTTTCCTATGTCTTAGCCACGATGGCATTCATTCCAGCCCTAGCGGTCGTGGGCGGGGCACATTCCAAACGGTCGATCGCGACCGTGACGGTTCTCGGCATCGCCCTCGCCTGCGCTTGCTTTCTCATCTTCACCAAGGTCCTCGTGATCGATCTCCCCTAGCCTTCCGATGTTTTTTGAAGTCCTCTCCGAACCAAGCCTCGTGGCTCTCGTTCTGCTCGGCACCGCACTCGGCATCACGGTGGGCGCAATCCCGGGGCTGACGGGCGCGATGCTGATTTCGCTTTCGTTACCACTGACATTCAGCATGGACGGGCAAAGTGCTCTCGCATTTCTCGTGGCGATGTATGTCGGCTCGGTCAGCGGTGGCTTGATCACGGCAACCCTGCTGCGCATGCCCGGAACGCCAGCCTCGATCATCACCACTCTCGACGGTTACCCGATGGCGCAATCCGGCCAAGCGGGACGGGCTCTCGGTCTCGGCATTGGCGCGTCATTCGTCGGCGGTATCCTTTCGTGGATCGCCCTTGCTCTGGTGGCGAAACCCATCGCCGAGTTATCGACCGCCCTTGGGCCATGGGAATTTTTCGCACTCGTCCTGATGTCACTGGTATTGGTGGTTGGCGTCAGTGGCAAATCTCTGTCACGTGGTGCTCTCTCGTGCTCACTGGGGATTCTCTGCGCCCTGCCCGGGACCGCTCCCGGGAGCGGGGAACTGAGACTCACCTTCGGCTTCAGCGCGATGGACGATGGCTTCAAATTACTGCCAGTTCTCATTGGTCTCTTTGCACTGAGTCGTGTCTTTGCAGCGCCTCCGAAGAGCGCTTCGGAACAGGGCAAGGTGGAGGGAGGAATCCTGCTCAAATTACGCGAGTGGCGGACTCATTGGCTCAACCTTTTGCGTTCATCGGCCATTGGAACCGGCGTAGGAATTCTTCCGGGGATCGGTGCCAATATCGGTTCGCTGATCGCCTACTCGACCGCACGCGCAACGTCCAAGACCCCGGAGAAATTTGGAACCGGTTCCGAGGAAGGCGTCGTCGCTTCCGAATCAGCAAACAATGCCACGGTTGGCGGTGCGCTGGTTCCGCTGATCGCTCTCGGGATTCCGGGCAGTGTCATCGATGCCATTCTGCTTGGCGCCTTTGTCATTCATGGATTGCAACCGGGGCCGATGCTGTTCGCCAATGAGCCGAAGATCGTCGGCACCATCATTTCCTCCTACTTATGGGCGAATATTGCCATGGTGTTCCTGATGCTGATGAGCGCCCGCTGGATTTCGAAGCTCGCCCGGATCAAACACCACACCCTGATTCCCATCGTTGCGGCGTTCTGCGTGCTGGGATCGTATTCCTTGGCGAATCGGTTTTTCGATGTCTGGGTAATGATCGGCTTCGGCGTTGCCGGCTGCCTGCTCGAGCGCGGGCGAATCCCTCTGGCACCGTTCGTAATCGGATTCGTGCTTACGCCGCTGGGTGAGGAATCGATGGTCGCGGCCTTGATGAGCTCGGGGGGGGGATGGTTGCCGCTGTTTACCCGCCCAATGTCGCTTTGCTTTCTCATTCTCGCCGGTCTACTTTTGCTCTGGTCGCTGCGCCAGCGGCATACCATCTCTCCAAATTCCGAATGACTCAAAAACGACCACCCAACATTCTCTGGTACTGCACCGATCAGCAACGTTTCGACACCATCGGCGCGCTCGGCAATCCGCACGTGCACACGCCGACCATCGACTCCCTCGTCGAGGGCGGCACGGCCTTCACACACACCTACTGCCAGAGCCCGATCTGCACGCCAAGCCGCTCGAGTTTCATGACCGGTCTTTACCCGACGCGCGCACACAACACGCGCAACGGGAACGAGACCTTCGAAGGGCACCCTCCCCTGATCAGCAAGCTTGTCGCGGACGCGGGGTATTACTGTGGACTCATTGGAAAATTCCACCTGCAAAGCTCCGGCTTACGCACGGAGCCGCGACTCGACGACGGCTTCTCGTTTTGGAAATTCAGTCACGCCCCGCGTGACGATTGGGAAGAGGGTCACGACTACGCGGACTGGGTGAAGTCGAACGGCGGCGACCTCGACGCGATGCGAGAGAGCGAGGAGCGCGTGAGTGCTGAGTTTCACCAAACCACCTGGGCGACCGAGCGCGCGCTGGAGTTCCTTACGGAAGCGGAGTCGATCGACAAGCCGTGGATGCTCAACATCAATCCCTACGACCCGCACCCTCCCTTCATTCCACCGAAGGAATACGCCGACAAGTTCGATCCCGAAACCATGCCCGGACCGTACTTCCAAGATTCCGATCTCGACGCGCAGGCGAAACTTGGGCCTGTCGATTTCCAAACAGAAGCCCAAACTCCCGAGGAGCGTGGAGCCAAAAAAATTCAGGCGCTTTACTACGCGATGATCGCCCTCATCGATGATCAACTGGCGCGCATCATCCAGCGCCTCGATGAAACCGGCCAGCGTGAGAACACCGTCATTATCTTCACCAGCGACCACGGCGAATCTTTAGGTGACCACGGATTGTTACTCAAAGGCTGCCGCTTCTATGACGGCCTCGTTCGCGTGCCCTTGATCTTCAACTGCCCTGGCAGCATTGAAAGTGGAGTGCGCAGCGAGGCGCTCGTTGAATTGCTCGACATGAGCGCGACAATTCTCGACTTCGCCGGGGTCGCGCGCCCTGACTATTTCCAAGGCAACACCTTGCGCCCGATCCTCGCAGGAAAAACCTCACCCGATCACCATCGCGACAGCATCCGCTCCGAGTATTTCGACGCACTCGACAAAGCGTTCTGCAATGGCAACGCTTCCTTCGCGACGATGTATCGAACCCGGCGCTACAAGCTCGTCGTCTATCATCGCAACAATCTCGGTGAACTATTCGACCTCGAGAAGGATCCTCACGAGTTTGAGAACCTGTGGGATGATCCCGCCGCCACCGAGATCAAGAACCGGCTCATCCTAGAAAGTTTCAACGACCATGTCATGAAGACCACCGACGTCGGAAGCCGCCGCATCGCGCCGATGTAATTTGGCGGGCGTTGAGTTGCCGGTGATTAACATCTAACCACCGAGGGCGCGTATCAGTTCCGCCGCACTGGCGCCGAACGCCTGCATGACTCTCGCGGAGATCATCTACCGGGAACGGCCTAAAAGCGGCCGGCCCGGTTACTTCATAGCGACTTTGAGTGGGCGATTGTTGATTATGCAATCGCTCTCCTGTCCCTCATGATCTACCCTCACCATTCTTCCTCAAAAAATACCAATGCCCAAAGTCACTCTCTCTCCATTTTTATGTTTATTCCTAACCTTTGCTGGTTCTGCAGTGGCAGAGGATAAGCAAGCTGCCCCAAAATCGTTATCAACCGAGTCGAAGAAACGCCTGATCAAAGAGATGATTTGGGTGGAAGGCGGCAGTTTTATGATGGGTTCAAATTCGGAGAAAGCTTCCTCGGCGGAGAAACCTGCACACAAGGTCACGCTGGATGGATTTCATATGGGGAAATTTGAAGTCAGCCAACAATTGTTTCAGGAGGTGATGGGTTGGGACACAAGTTACTTTCCCGGCAAGGGTCATCCGGTGAACAACGTTAGCTGGATCAATATTCAACGCTTCATCGCACGGCTCAACAAAATGACGGGAAAGCACTTTCGACTGCCAACTGAAGCGGAGTGGGAATATGCCGCGAAAGGCGGCCAGCTTTCGAAGGGATATCAATACAGTGGTTCGGATTCGATCGACGAGATTGCTTGGTATGCCGGAAATGGCGAAAGGCGCGTTCATCCATCGGGTAAGAAGAAGCCCAATGAACTTGGTTTGTATGATATGACCGGACACCTTTGGGAATTCTGTCACGACGACGCGAACATGCGCCTTTATACTGAAAAAGCACGGACCAATCCAGTCGTGGGAAGCTTTGACAAACCCTTTACCGCAACCGCGAAAATCACGCGCGGCGGTGGCTACGAATTCGATAAAGATGAATGCCTTATCTATCGAAGGGATGGCGCTACTCCCAACGTGCGCATGCCTGATATCGGTTTCCGCCTGGTAATGGTTGGAAAATCAAAGCCAGCTCCTGAATAGACCATCATTCAGCCTCTCTTCCATACTGCCGCGCATCAACCTTGGAATCAAAGTCACAACCGACCGACTAAAAGAATAGGCCTGAGAAACTCAGACCTATCTCAATTTCGGACTCACAAAAAAGTCCCCTTCTTTTCGTCCGATCGTGGACTAGGAAGTCACACGCATGGGCATGAGAACATAGAGAAAGGCATCCTCGGTTCTCAGAACTCCGGGGCTCATCTCATCGATCAAGTCCAAGTGAACTTCATCTTCCTCAAGATTCTTCAACGGCGCCATGAGGAATTCCGGATTGAAAGCAATGGAGAATTCCTTCCCTTCATACTTCACATCGAGGGTCTCATTCGCTTCTCCAATATCAGGGCTATTTGCCATGACATCGACCTGGTTGTGGCCGAAGGTCAGCTTGACCGAATTTGACTTCTCGGAGGAAAGCAGGGAAACACGACGTGTGGTTTCCAAAAGTTGCTCGCGGCTCAAAGTGAGGCGTTCTTTTGATTCTCCCGGGATTACCTGCCGGTAATTCGGATAATTGCCCTCGATCAGCTTGCTGACAATGATGCTGGAGCCAATTTCAAAGCAGACCTGATTGTCCGAAAGCTTCAGAATGAGATCTCCCTCGGTACCAAGAAGCCTTTGAAGCTCCTGGACGGCCTTCGTTGGAACGATGAAATCGACCTCATGACTCGAGGGAAACTCCAGTTCGTGATCCACCATCGCAAGACGGCGACCATCAGTGGCAACCAAGGTCAATTTTCCTTCGTTAAATGAAGTGAAAATTCCATTGAGAACATAGCGTGTCTCATCGGTAGAAATTGCGTAGGATGTCTTCTTGAGAGCATTCCGGAAGATGGCTTGGGGGATTTTATATTCCTTGGCCTCATCGAAGCCAGCCAAAGGCGGAAATTCGGCGTCAGGCAGTCCAATAATTTTGAAAAAACTAGGACCACTCTTGATGGAGGCCACGTTCTTCCCATCCACGGAAACTTCGATCTCGGCTGAGGGAAGTTCTCTGATGATATTGACGAGACGTTTGACGGGAAGAGTTGTCGCTCCCGACTTTAAAACCTCGGCCTTGGCCATCCCACTTACCCCGACATCCAAATCAGTCGTGGTCAAGCGGAGCCCATCATCCCCAGCCTCGATCAAGACATTAGAAAGAATAGGGAGAGTCGTCCGACTACTCACCACATGCTGCACCTGCTGCAGCCCGTCTAAAAAGGCTTCCTTTGCGATTCTGAACTTCATAGAGCGACTCGCCCATACGGGCTTGTTGAGGGGAATCTGGCCGTCCCGACAACCCTTGGCAAGTATTTACTTAGGAATGAGAAACTAATTCTTACGCTCCAAGGCCGCATTCAACTTCTCTACCGCTCCACGCACTTCGGAATCTGTTTCCATTTCGGATTTCACCTTCTTGCAGGCGTGAATCACGGTCCCGTGATCGCGCTTTCCGAAGGATTCCCCGATATCAACCAACGATAGCTTGGTGATCTTGCGAGTCAGGAACATCGCGATTTGTCGAGGGAAGGCAATACTCGCCGGGCGACGGCGACTGCTCATATCAGAGAGTTTCAGGCCATAATAATCAGCGACAGCCTTCTGGATCTGCTCCACGGTCACCGAGTTGGTGTTCTCATCGCGGACCAGATCTCCCAAAAGCTCGTCAACCTTCTCAATGGACATCTTCTCGGGAGACAGAAAACTGTAGCTCGCAACCCGGGTCAAAGCGCCCTCCAACCGACGAACGTTGCTCTTGATCTGATTGGCAATATGCACCACCACGCTATTATCGAGTTCAACCTTCCACTGCTCCATTTTACGGCGCAAGATGGCAACCCTCGTTTCGAATCCCGGAGGCTGAAGCTCAACCGTCAAGCCACTCTCAAACCGACTGATCAGGCGGGGATCGAGTGTTTGAATCTCTGGCGCCGGACAATCGCAAGTGAGGATCACCTGGGTTTGCGAATTGAGCAGTGCGTTGAACGTGTGAAAAAACTCATCCTGGGTCCGTTCCTTTCCAGCCAGGAACTGAATGTCGTCGATGAGCATCGCATCGGCATATCGATAAGCCTTTCGGAAAGCATCCAGATTCCCCTTGCGAACCGCCTCAATAAATTCGTTGGCAAAGTGCTCGGCGGTTAAAAACACCACCTTCGCCTTGGGGTCGTTCGCGAGAAGCTGCTGGGCCACCGCTGACATCAGGTGGGTCTTCCCCAATCCGGCCCGGCCATGGATGAACAATGGATTGAAACTACGTCCTTCCTGATACGCCACCGCCGAGCATGCCGCATGGGCGAACTGGCTGTTATCACCGACTACAAAACTTTCAAAGTCGAACTCCGGATTGATTCCAAGCCGTTTTAACCTGCGTGCGAAAGCGGTTTTTTTCCCGACAGTCTCCGGGGTAACCACTCGCACAGATCCGGACGAACGGGCCTGCCTCGCCGCCTGCTTGATCTCCTCTTCAGGTTCGATTTGAACCTCCTCACCTTTCACGACAATTTTGGGGGAGCAATGAACTCCCGCACCTTCGGCAAAGGCCGCTCGCAACTCATCCATGTAGTTGGTCTCGATCCAGATCTGGTGCATGTCAGACTGCACCGAGACCACTCCTTCCTGCTCATCGGAGTCGACCAATTCAGCATTTTTAAACCAGCGGGAAAAAGCCTGTCTCTTATACACATCTCCGAGCCCACGAGACCGAGGCTGATCTC
>CAJXVQ010000335.1 GCA_913060685.1 uncultured Verrucomicrobiales bacterium | reverse complement strand
AGATCAGCCTCGGTCTCGTGGGCTCGGAGATGTGTATAAGAGACAGGGAGAGGGTATGGCCTGGATTCGGGCCGTTCCGTTTTT
Source organism: uncultured Verrucomicrobiales bacterium (assembly GCA_913060685.1). Taxonomy (GTDB): domain Bacteria; phylum Verrucomicrobiota; class Verrucomicrobiia; order Verrucomicrobiales; family Akkermansiaceae; genus SW10. The sequence goes on along the minus strand of CAJXVQ010000335.1, from coordinate 7,518 downwards.
CGGCAGGACGGCCGTGAGGCTTCCGACGATGGCACCGCCCTTCAAGTTGGTGACACCTACGCCGGTGCTGGCCGGCACAAGACCCTCAAAGACACCGCGTTCTGTGAAAAAGCCATCACGGACTTGATTGAACTCATCGTACCAGTCGAGGATGTCCTCGTTGAAGAACCACGTGCGGATGACGTGGGAGAAGTCCATTCCGACGTGGCGCAAGGCAGACTCCATTTGTTCGAGGACCTGGCGGGTTTGCTCCCCTCGGGGGGAGCAGGCATCGGGGTGGATCCCGTTGAGTTGGCAGTAGCGTGCGTGGTCGTCCTCGTAGGTCGTTCCGACGATCCTTCCGTCCAGCCAGATCGGTTCGACGGGCGTGTCTGCCACCGTTTGGACATAGAGTCCGGTCACCGGACAGTTTCTGGTTCCGTCTCCATCGACGGTGTTCAACGGACAATTCCCGCAGTCACAGCAGTCCCTTTGCTGCAGGCTGGTGGTGCCCAACGTATTGAAGAGACCGATGGAGTCCATGCGGACCACCTTTCCGTCGTGATCCCGGAGGTGCTCGTCCAGTCTGTTGAACATGTTGCCGGGGGCGTCACGCTTGCGGCTGAGAAACATCTGGAATGATTCCCGACATCCGGGGCGGTGAATCTCCCGACTCAATTGCTTGGATTCGTGAGTGTCGGTCATCTGATCGATCATGGAAGCTGTATTGATGGTGTCGTAGATCAGAGTGATTCAACGAACTCAATCAGGTCGTCGATTTCCTGTTGGCTGAGGTCGCTGCTGGTCCCGTGTTCATCATGGGGATTGAACTTGGTGATGACCTCCCGGATCGATGCGGCGCGCCCGTCATGCAGGAAGGGACCGTTGCGCCACGCCTCGATCAAGGTTGGGATGTCGTATTTGAAGTCCTTCTCCTGATTCACTCCCGTGCCAACGTCGGAGAGCTTGAATTTGGTGTAGAGGGGCGGTTTGTGGCAGGAGGCGCAATCGGCTGAATTGAAGACCTTCTTTCCGCGTACTGCAGACGGGCTGAGCTGTCCCTTCACGAGGAGGGGGCTTCGCACCGGCTTGAGTGACTTGATGTATTCGTCGAGCGCGACCGCGTCGCTCTCGGGTCGCACGGCCCTGAAGAAGCGGATGCCGGCGCGGACTGATGTTTCGGCATTCGCCCGCACCCCGGTCACGGTGGTGGGTGGGGTCTGGTGGGCCAGGACGAGGCTCTTGGTATTCTTGGGGGTGCCCAGTCCATCGTTGGGGAGATCCCAGTTCAGTCCGTCGGTGCGGTCGCTCGGGTGGCAGCTTGCGCAGCTCTGCCACTGTTGAAAACACCATGTGGCATCCTTGAAGAGAAATTCACCCCGTCGCACGACGCTCATGGGGAGGACTTCGCCCAGCGGGACCGAAGTTGCGTGGGGGGCGGCCTGTGCATTGAGATCGATGATGCCGATGCTGTCGGAGAAATACTCGGCGGTGTAGAGCTTCGGGCCCACTGCGACCAACTCCCTCGGCCCGAGGCCGGAGAGCTTTATCCGCTGGCGCAGCCCAACCATGAAGCTCAGGTCGTTGGGGAGGTCTTCCGGCGGCTTGGTGGCGAGTTTTTTGTGCAGCGCGAGGCGATCGATGACGCTTACTTCGTGGTTGCCGGAGTGTGTCACGCCCAAGGTTTTTCCGTCGCTCGTGCACGTCACGCCCCAGGGGTTGGGCGCGCCCCGATCGATGTTGTCCAGCAACACTGCGCTGATCAATTGCAGTTTGACGGCGTCGATGATGCTCAGGGCATTTGTGTTGACCCAGCCCCGTTCCAGTTGGGTGGCCGGGACGTGGTAGCGTCCGATCGTGTGGGTGGCGTAAACATGGTGACCGTCGGGCGAGATGCAGAGGCCGTTGACTCCGGTGGAGCCGTTGTTCAGCGGGATGGTCGCGAGCAGAGTTTTGGACTTGGTTTCGATCACGCTGATTTCCGCAGCGGTGAAGGCGCCGTCGGCCGGGCCGGCAGGAATGTGGTTTGCGACGAAGAGATGTTTTCCGTCCGGGCTGAGGACCAGGTCGACCGGTTCCCGCGTGACTGGAATCGAGGCCCGTTCTTTCCCCGAGGACAGATCGATGAAGGCGACCTGGTTGTTGAATCGGTTGCAGACATAGAGAGTCTTACCGTCCGAGCTCAGAGCGAGGGCGCTGGGTGTATGTCCCACCGGGATGGTGTTGATGATCCGGGCGTTGGCAGTGTTAACGACCGCGATCAGGCCATCGGGATCGGCGAGGGCGATGTAGAGCCGCGACCGGTCCGGGCTGAGGGCGAGGTCCCCGGGCGTGCCCGGGACTTGAATCGAGTTGCGGACCTTGCCGGAGGTGAGATCAAGAACGGCCACCTTTTGGTTGGTGGTCTGCGACACGTAAAGAATGTTGCCGCCCTTGTCTGCAACGATTGCGGAGGGGGAGCGAGGCGCGGCCGGATCTTCAGCTCCCGCCAGCAGGGTCCCCACCGCCAAGCAAATCATCATGATTCCAGAGCTGCACCGTCTTGTTTTTTCAAGGAGCTTTATTATCACTGCGGTCAAGTTTTTTGCTGGGGAGGATGCTTGTCGATGTGGTGGGCACCTGAGGAGAGCGGAGCTTTACGTCCCGTTCTCGATCCTAACAAGAATTCTTGATCTCGACCACTGTGGTCGAAAGGGGTACAGAATCTCCAGATGGATTCTATTCGCATACATTCTCCGGCAGACCAGGTGGCGGCCCATTTGCGGGAGCAGATTCTCAAGGGGAAACTGAGCGGAGAGATGCCCGGCGTGCACCAAATCGCCAAGGAGCTGGCGATCAGCTCCAAGACCATCATCGCCGCTTCTAAAATACTTGAGAGCGAAGGATTGTTGGTAAGCCAGGGCCCGCGCCGGCGCCGGCGGATTATGTTGCCGAAGGGGGGGGATTCACATGCACTGCGGGTGGGTTTACTGGTCTTCGATTCTCCGGCCCGGGGTGCTGACTACATGATCGAACTGCATTACCAGCTAGAGATGGCGGGGTATGTCCCATTTTTCGCCGACAAGACCCTGGAGGAACTCGGCATGGATGAGGGGCGCGTGGCTCGCTTCGTGGAGAAGACCGGAGCGGATGCTTGGATTGTGGGCTCTGCCTCGCGTGACGTGTTGAAGTGGTTTGTCGAATACGAAAAGCCCGCCTTCGCGCTGTTCGGGCGACGGAGCACTCTGTCGATGGCCGGGGTTGGTCCGGATCATGTCAAGGTTGGCCGCTTATTGATCCGCCGACTGGTCGCCCTTGGCCACGGGCGCATCGTCATTCTCGCCCGGAAAGCCAGGCGGCTTCCGGAGCCGGGGCAATCCGAGCGCGCCACCCTCGAGGAGATGCAGGCGCATGGCCTCCCGACCGGCCCTTACAACCTTCCCGATTGGGATGATACGCCCGAGGGGTTTCACCGCATGCTGGACGAACTCTTTCGCGTCACCCCGCCCACCGCCCTGATCATTGACGAACCTTTCCTCTTCCAGGCTGCCAAGGACCATCTCGCTCGGCACGGTATCCTCGCACCAGACCAGGTCTCGTTGATTTGTGCGGATTCCGATCCGACCTTCGCCTGGTGCCGTCCCTCCATCGCCCACCTCAACTGGGACAGTGGCCCGGTGGTGCGACGTGTCGTGCGTTGGATGGACAACGTGGCTAAAAAAAAGGACGACCGCCGGCAGACGCTGACCAAAATCGAGTTCGCCGAGGGAGGAACGGTGGGGAGGGCGCTTGGTTCTTAAGTCTGCTCGAAGATGCTCCGAGAAATTAGCTCCCGTTCAGTCGCCTGCACCCTCGTCCTTGCAGTTGGCTTGCTTCTGATCGCACCGGGCCTTTGTTCTGCCACGCAAGCCTATGCCCCCGGCGAACGTCCGTTCCGCAAGCGTGTGGAACCCACTTGATCGTTTCATCCTTTCCCAGCTTACGAAAGATGGCTTGAATCCATCGCCGGAAGCCAACCGTGCCACGCTTATCCGCCGCGTCACCCTGGATCTCATTGGGCTACCGCCGACGCCTGCAGAGGTCTCTGCATTCTTGAAGGACGATGCACCCGGTGCCTACGATCGATTGGTGGATCGTTTGATTTCGATACGCGACTACGCCGAACGTCGCGCGCAGGATTGGCTCGATCTGGCCCGTTATGCGGACACACGCGGCTTTGCCGATGACAAGAAGCGCGAGATCTGGCCCTATCGGGATTGGGTTGTTAGAGCGCTGGATCGAAACATGTCCTTCGACCAATTTACCATTGAACAGCTCGCGGGAGACATGCTGCCCAACGCGACCATCGACCATCGATTGACCACCGGGTTTCATCGCAATGCTCCACAAGCTCGCGGCCAAACTTACCCGGTAGAAGAATACCGTCTCAAGGGCGTGACCGACCGGGTGAATACCACCGGCAAGGTTTTGGTCTGACCATGGAATGAAGCAGAAAAGGGGTCAGTCGCATCGGATTGACAATTTGTGTGGAGCGGGGAGGAGTCTATGCATGCCAAGGGAGAGGAGGGTGGAGTATGCGGGAGCGATTTACCACGCCATGGCGCGTGGGAACCGGCGGGGCGACATGGTCCTGGATGACCAGGACCGGAGGCGGTTTGTTGAGACCCTAGAAGAGGTGGTGGTGAGGAGGCTCGCAAACGATCTCTTTCGCAGGCAATCCAACTGAGACGGAGGCTTTCTCTGAGGAGGTCGCGCTTCTGTTTCCCGGTAAAGACAGCGCCAAATCGGTCGGAATGAAGCACTGAGCAGAGATCGCAAGAAGCCTGCATGTAATGGGTTTTACAGAAATTGGCCGCGAGATAATGGTTTTTGCATTTTTGTAACGATTTCTGCAGGATTGTTCCTGAACGAAACAAGTTGGATACGTTTGGCTCAAGGAGCACTTCCCGATCGAAGCCATCGATTATTGGGTCACCAGCTACGTCCAGGAAAAGGGAACTCAGCGCAGCGAGATTCACGACGGCCATCGGACCGAGTTTCTTCGCGCCAGCGCCTGGCCGGGAGGCCCTTGGACCAAGCACCTCGAGTTCGCCCTCAAACGGGAGGGTCTTCACCTGAAATTCCTGGGCAAGCTGATGCCTCTGCTCCCGCGGCAGGAGCTCATCGACTACATTCAATCCACCCCGACCGGACGGCACACCCGTGCCGCTTGGTATCTTTACGAAGGCCTGACAGGCACCCAACTCCCCATCGAGAACCTGAGGATCGGCAACTTCGTGCCCTTGCTGGATCCGAAGCGCTTCTTTACCGCGACGCCCCGCAAGATTTCGCGCCAGAGGATCGACGACAACCTGCTCGGAACCCTCGAGTTCAGCCCGGGGGGCGATCGACTTCCCGGCGCTGAACAAATCACTCAAAGAGGAATGCCAGTGTGATCTGCTCACATCTGCCAGAAGAACGGAAAGGAGGAAATCTGAGATGCGCTGAATGGTTTCTTCGAAGCTCAGTGGCTCCCAATAGCCACGTCAGTTTGTGGATGGAGGAAGCCAAACTTTCTCCAGCTACTCTTAAAGCGACAGTAGAAAAGAAGTCGGTAAATTGATATTCGGTGGTTCGCGACGAGGTTCCGGTTCATGATCTCCACGCCACCCTGATGCATCAGCCGGGGATTGATCATGAGCGCCTGACCTTCCGCCATCAGGGAAGGGACTATCGTCTGACAGATGTTCACGGCAGGGTCGTAAAGGAATGACTCGCTTGAGCAGGAGGTTGCGGACATCAATGCCGCATGCCGATTCCAGGAACCCCTTTCCATCATGAGAAATAGAGAGAAACGAATTTTAGCCGGAGTTCTCGGCTTGGCCTTGTCGGTGATCGCCGCCGCTGCGGCACCCCGCCCGAACATCATCGTGATCATGTCCGATGACATGGGGTATTCGGATATCGGATGTTACGGCAGCGAGATTCCGACACCCAATCTGGATAAGCTTGCGGGCAATGGGCTTCGCTACACCCAGTTCTACAATACGGGCCGATGCTGCCCGACTCGTGCGTCTTTGCTCACGGGGCTTTATGCGCATCAGGCCGGCATTGGCCAGATGACGAACGATGGGGGACAGGACGGCTATCGGGGTGATCTCAGCCGGAACGCCGTGACCATGGCCGAGGTCCTGAAGAACTCGGGCTATCGCACCTACATGGCGGGCAAGTGGCACGTGACCAAGCAACTCAAGCCGGATGGTGACAAATCGAACTGGCCGAGGCAGCGGGGCTTTGACCGTTTCTATGGAACCATTATCGGGGCTGGAAGTCTCTTCGATCCATGGACCTTGACGAGTGGGAACAAGGCCATCACGCCGGAGAATGATCCGGATTACAAACCGGAGCAGTATTACTACACGGATGCCATCAGCGACTACGCGGTCAAGTTTGTGCGTGAGCATGCCGAGGAGAAAAAGGAGGATCCTTTCTTCCTCTGCGTGGCTTACACCGCGGCCCACTGGCCGATGCATGCGCTTGAGAAAGACATCGCCAAGTATAAGGGCAAGTACGACGCGGGTTATGAAGTCATTCGTAAGGCGCGGTATGAACGGATGAAGAAGCTTGGGGTCATCAAGGACTGGGAGCTGAGCGAGGCACCCCAGCGCTGGGAAGATTTCCCGGAGGAACAGAAGGCTTGGGAACTTCGCTGCATGGAGGTCTATGCCGCGATGGTCGACAGCATGGATCAGGGGATCGGACGTCTTGTGACGGCTCTGGAGAAAAGCGGTCAGCTTGATAACACCCTCATTCTCTTTATGCAGGATAACGGGGGATGTGCCGAGAACCGGGGCCGCAGTCCGCGCAAGGATGCCGTGAGTGGGGTCAAGCCCATGGGTAAGGATGAGTTACAGACCGAAATGGTTCCCGTCCGTAGCCGCGAAGGTCACCCGGTGCTGACAGGACCCGACGCCATGCCTGGTCCTTCTGCGACCTACATCGCCTACGGTCGAAATTGGGCCAACGTCTCGAATACACCTTTCCGCCAATACAAGTCGAAGAATCACGAAGGAGGCATTGCCACTCCTCTCATCGCCCACTGGCCGAAGGGGATCAGCGCCAAGAATGAGCTGCGGCATGAGAGCGGTCATTTGATCGATGTCATGGCCACTTGTGTGGATCTTTCGGGGGCTCAGTATCCCAAGGAATACAAGGGGCACAATATTCAGCCCATGGAAGGTCGTAGTTTGGCGTCGGGCTTTGGGAAGGATCGCAGCGAAGAGCGGGTGCTAATATGGGAGCACTACCACAATGCCGCGATTCGGAAAGGGAAGTGGAAGTTGGTGCGACTGGGTCGGAAGGATTGGGAGCTCTATGATGTCGAGAAGGATCGCAGCGAACTCACTGACCTGAGCAAAGAGCTTCCTGACAGGGCCAAGGAGATGGCGGATCTTTGGGAGGAGAATGCTCACCGGACCAAGATTTATCCCAGACCGGGCAAGAAGAAAAAGTGAACCGCTGATTGATCCATGAACCTGTCTCTTATACACATCTGACGCTGCCGACGATCTACTCTGTGTA
>CAJXVQ010000334.1 GCA_913060685.1 uncultured Verrucomicrobiales bacterium | reverse complement strand
CTACACAGAGTAGATCGTCGGCAGCGTCAGATGTGTATAAGAGACAGATCCCAAATAGCATGAAACCCTTTCTCTTTTTCCTCCTCACTCTCGCGGCGGCCGCCAAACCCAACATCGTCTTCATTATCGCGGACGACTGCACCTTCCGCGACCTCGGGTGCTACGGCGGGCAGGCCCACACCCCCAATATCGACAAGCTCGCCACCCAGGGCATGCGATTCACCCGTTGTTTTCAAACGGCCCCGATGTGCTCCCCTACCCGACACAACATCTACACCGGCCTCCCGCCTGTCACCAGCGGAGCCTACCCAAACCACACCTTCGTCGCCCCCCGGACCAAGAGCGTGGTGCAATACCTCACCGACCTCGGCTACACCGTCGCCCAAAGCGGCAAAACCCACGTCTCGCCCTCCCAGGTCTTCAATTGGCAAAAAATCCCGGGCGGTAAAAACCCGGAATTCTCCAAAGTCGGCACCTTCATCGAGAAACAGGCCTCCGCCAAGAAACCCTTCTGCCTCCTTCTTTGCTCCAACGAACCCCATACCCCTTGGAATCTCGGAGACCGCTCCCGCTATCCGGACAAGCATATCAAGCTTCCTCCTTACTTTGTCGACACTCCCGAAACCCGCGATGGCATGAGCCGCTATCTCGCCGAAATCACCTACTTCGACTCACAGGTCGGCCAGGCCATGGACCTCATTGAGAAAAACGGCCTCACCGACGACACCCTCTTCATCGTCACCTCCGAGCAAGGCAGTTCCTTCGCCTTCGCCAAGTGGACCTGCTACGACAACGGCCTTCAAACAGCCCTCGTGGCCCGCTGGCCCGGCAAAATCAAACCGGGCTCGGTCAATCCCGCCATGATCGAATATCTCGATCTCCTCCCCACTTTCATCGAAGCAGCCGGCGGCACCCCGCCCTCCGATCTCCGTGGGCAAAGCCTCCTCCCTGTCTTTGCCGGAAAAGAAACCCACAAAGACTACGTCCATGGCATCATGACCACCCGGGGCATCAACGGCGGCTCCGACCACTACGGAATCCGCTCGATCCGCTCCGAGGAATACAAACTCATCTGGAATCTCTCTCCCGAGGTCAAATTTAAGAATGCCTGCACCACCGCTCCGGAATTCAAAAGCTGGCTCGCCCTTGCCGCCACCGGTAACGAGGATGCTCTCGCCAAAACCCGCCGCTACCAACATCGACCCGAATTTGAACTCTACGATATCCAAAAAGACCCCCTCGAGCTCACCAATCTCGCCGCCGACCCCAAACTCGCCGACACAAAAAAGGATCTTCACCAACGACTCCAGAAATGGATGGAATCCTGCCATGATCAGGGAAAAGCCACTGAATTAGAGGCTCCCCAGCACATGACCCGAAATCGAAACAAGAAGAAACCCAGGAAGCTCAACCGACAAAAATGAACTTTTAGGGCCCAAATTCATCTCCCATTCATCTTTCTTGCAACTTCCCACCATCTCACGGGTTTCTTCTCGTGAACGGACCAAGCCATGAAGCCTAAGCACCCCAATCAAAATCTCCCCGATTTCGACGCCGATCTCGAAAGCGATTCCGTCTGGAATCTCCTCGAGGACGCCACCCCAACCGATTCCTCCCCTCGTTTTGTGCAAGACACCCTTCGCCGGGTGCGCCTCGACAGCGAGCCTGAGAAATCCCCGTGGTGGAAATTACTTCTCGCGCCCAAGCCCCTCCTTGGAGTTGCCGGAGCCGCGCTGGCCGCCGTCGCCATCTTCATTTCCCTACCTTCGGATGCTCCAACTCCGGCCGACCCGGTCGTTGAAAACCCCGAACCTGCCGAAGACTGGAACACCCTCGAAGACACTTTTGCCAACGAACTCCTCTCCGGAGCCGCCGAAGACCCGACCCTCCTCTCCGATGAAGAGATCGTCGCCCTCCTGTTCTAATCACTTTTCCCCATGAAATTCCTCTTACCCCTCATCCTCACCATCCCTGCGGTTTTTGCAAAGCCACTTCCCCTCGAAGTGGTCCGCAATACGGCCCGCGAGCTGGACGAAATCCTTCTCCAGGGTCAGCAAGCCCAGAGTGTCCAAGCGAACCCGATCGTCAATGACGCCACTTTCCTGCGCCGCACCTACCTCAATATCATCGGCCGTCTTCCAACCAGCGATGAAGCCCGCAGCTTCCTCGAATCCGGAAAAGAGGACAAGCGCACCAAGCTTGTTGACACCCTCGTCGAGTCTCCCGGATTCAACTCCCGCCTTTTCAATTTTTGGAGCGACCTCCTCCGCCTCAAAACAAGAGAAGACAGCCACGGCCTCGGCTGGCACGTTTGGATGAAGAATGCCGTCGAAGACAACATGCCTTACGACAAGATGGTGGGTGAGATGCTCGCCGCCGAAGGACACGTCGCCAACAACCCGGCGGCCGGCTACTACCTCCGCGACCGCGGCATGCTCCTCGATAACGTCAGCAACACCGTCCAGGTCTTCCTTGGTCAGCAAATCGGCTGCGCCCAGTGCCACGATCACCCCTTCGATGACACCACCCAGATGGAATACTACCAGCTCGCCGCTTTCCTCGGCGGAACCGAGTATCGCTTCGAAGAAGGCCGTGATAAAATCAAAGAGGTCATTGGTTTTGATCCCAACAAACGTCCCAAAAAGAGATTTTCCAAAATGACCAAGGAAGAGCGCCGCAAGCTCGGTGAGCAGGCCCAAAAGAAACGCAATGAAGCCAGGGCCATCGGCGGAGTCTTCCGCTACCACCAGCGCAATGCATTCTACGATTCCCCTTCCAAGGAACTCAAACTCCCCGCCGACTATCAATATGAAGACGGCAAAGCCGGGGACGTCGTGAAACCCGGATTCCTCTTCGGCCTCGATGCCAAGGATGTCGAACCCGATCAACGCCGCCAGTATTTCGCCGACTGGGTGACCTCGCCCAAGAATCCTTACTTCACCAAAGTCATCGCAAATCGCATGTGGAAATATGCCTTCGGCTACGGACTCGTCGCCAACCCCGATGACTGGAGCAACTCCCCGAAACCAGACTATCCTGAAGTTGTCACCTACCTCGAAGAAGCCATGCTTGCCTCGAAATACGACCTCAAACAGTTTCTCCGCATCCTCTACCACACCCAGCTGTTCCAGCGCGAAGTCACTACCGAGGAGCCCGCCCAGGGATTTTCCTTCAACTTTCAGGGCCCCATACTCCGCCGTCTCAGTGCCGAGGAAATCCGCGATTCCTTCGTCACTCTCGCCTCCGGAAACATCGATTCCAACACCAACGGCTCCCTCGAAGAGAGCTGGGACAAATATGTCGAATCCTTCAACTTCCTCATGAGCACCAACAGCAAGCAGTTGCGTGAACTCAGCACCTCGCTCATCGAATCGGAAAAACAACGTCGAGCCCTTCAAAAGGAACTCTCGATCCTCCGCACCAAGGCTTCGAAAGCACGTGAGAGTGGCAATATGAATAAAGCCCGCGAACTCTTCACCGAGATTCGCGACACTCAGAAAAAATACGGCAAGAAGTATCAAAAAGGCCAAATTATGAACGCCAGCCCGACCGCAATAAAGGCCGGCCCAGCCCTCGCCCGCCGTGCTCCCCAGGCCCGCCCGGACCATCCTGAAATCAAGATGCGTGCCTCCGAGCTTCCTGTTCCACAACGCGGCGGTTCCTTCATCTCCGAATTTGGAGGCTCGGATGCCGAGAGCCCTTCCTCAGCTCACACCGAGGCCACCGTTCCTCAAACCCTGCGACTCCTCAACGGGCTTGAAACCAGCCTCCTTACAAACAAGAAGAATGCCTTTGCGCGCTCGCTGCGCTCCATCGAATCACCTTCAAAGCGACTCGATTTCCTCTACCTCAGCCTCTACTCGGCCCTCCCGACCGAGGCTGAAAAAGAAGCCTTCCTTCCCGAAGTCAAAACCGCCGCGACCACCGAAACCTTCGCCCGTGCCATCCTCACCTCAAACCGTTTCCTCTTTGTCCAATGAACCCTTTTAACAAACTCGACGACCAATCACGCCGCCAGTTCCTTTCCAGCACCGCTCGCACCGCCTTTGGTGTCTCGCTGGGAGGAGCATCAGCCTCTTGGTTTTCTTCGGCCGAAGCCGCCGAAGCGATCGCCAAGTCAAATGGCAAGGCCAAGAACGTCATCTACCTCTACATGGCGGGCGGCATGACCCACATCGACACCTTTGACCCCAAGCCCGAAGCTCCTTCCGAGTATCGCGGCCCCATCAAAGCAATCTCCACCAAGGTCGACGGGATTCAGCTTGGACAGCACCTCGAAAAGACTGCCAAGCACACCGACAAGATGGCCATCGTTCGCTCGATGACTTCGACGCAGGGAGCACACTCCCAGGGCAACTATCACATCCATACCTCCTACACCGAGCGAGCCTCCATCACCCACCCCTCTTTGGGTTCGTGGGCCAACAAGCTCGACCCGGCCCGCCTCAAGGGAACCCTCCCGCCTTACGTCACCGTTCACACCGGGAACAACCACCCGGGTGCCGGTTTCTTTGAGCCAAACAATGCCCCTCTCCCCGTCGGCGATGCCGAAAAAGGTCTACAGAATGCCAAACGTCGCGGCAACGTTTCCGAGGCAGCCTTCAATCGCCAACTCGCCCTCCGCACCAAACTTGATGAAGGCTTCGCCACTCGATTCAAAAAAGGGCAACGCAGCGTGCGCGCCTACGACGAGATGTTCAGCTCCGCCGTTAACCTGATGAAGTCCAAGGACCTCGAAGCCTTTGACCTCTCCAAGGAAGGCAAGGACGCCCACGCCGCCTACGGTAGCGACAAATTCTCCAAAGGAGTTCTCCTCGCCCGCCGACTTGTCGAACACGGTGTCCGCTTCGTCGAGGTTCAGTTCGGGGGCTTCGATTGGCACTCCGATAACTTCACCAAGGCCGACGAGAAACTCCCCATTCTCGATCAAGCCTACGCCGCTCTTCTCGCCGACCTCGAACAACGCGGTCTCCTTGAAACCACCTTGGTCGTCATCGCCACCGAGTTCGGCCGCACGCCCAAGATCGATGCCGATGCCGGTCGCAATCACTTCCCGAAAGCCTTCTCATTCGCCCTCGCCGGCGCAGGCATCAAAGGAGGCACCGTTTACGGAGAGACCGACGAAACCGCGTCCAACGTCATCACCGAGAAGACCAGCGCCTCCGACTTCAACTCCACCATCGCCGCCGCCATGGGACTCCAGCACGATCAAGTGCTCTTCTCCCCCAGCAAGCGCCCCTTCAAAATGGGTGGTAAAACCGGCAAGCCCATCACCGACATCCTCGCTTAAACCCGAAGAACCAAATCGTTTCCAAAACAAAACCCCGGGGAGTCCCCCCGGGGTTTTTTGTGCCCAGAAGCCTACAATCTATTCCGGGCTCAAATCGACGCAAATCATCTGAAACTGACTCCGCATCACCAGCTTTCCCTTCGAGAAAGCCATCGGAGCCCAAAGTTCTTTCCCGGTCCCTTTCGAAAACACCTTCGCCTTACCCAGCTCGAGATACTTCCCGCCCGGCTTGATCAACCTGAGTTCACCGGTGTCACCATCCTGGCTGATGATCGTCCCGCCTACCTCAATAATCGACCCACCATTCAGTTGAGGATTCTTGCCGGTCTGCCAGTTTGTCTCCCCACCCGGAGTGAGGCTCACCAAGCCGCTCACGGCCTTCCCTCGCGCCTTGTCAGCCGTCATATAGAGACTTCCCCCGACCATCAAAGGAGCGTGAAATTTTGCACCGAAAGCAAGCTTCCCCGCCTTCCCGACCTTCATCCCATCCCCGTCCTTTTCGAATCGGAGCAACCAAGACCCCTTGCGATATCCCCCTGTATAGATTGCCCGATCTTCCCCCAGCATCAGAAGATTCGGAATGGCATTAAAAATCCCGGAACCCATGTCCCCGGTGAATCGAAACCTCGTCTTGCCCGTCTTTGGATCCACTCCCAAGATCACCAATTCTTCCCTCCGGAAATCTCCCGGCATCACCAGAACTTCTTTGCCCAAAATCGACATTAACTGAGGGGAAGAATGCGAATTCCCCACCGTCTCACTCGTCCAAACGGTCTTCCCCGTCTTGGCATCCAGAGCCGCCATCCCGACCTTCTCCCCAAGCGGAGCGACGTAGCAAAGCCCGTCCTTCACCACCGGATGCCCCGCCCATCCAAACCTCGGCGGCTCCGCATCGAATCGCTTCGCCATACCCACCACCCAACGGGGCTTCTTTGTCTCCCGATCGATGCAATAGATAAAACCAAATCCACTTGAAACATACACCGCATCCTTCGTCACCGTCGGCACCCCCCGCGACCCCGGATGAGAGATCCTCCCCGGCACCTCATTCTTCCAACTCCACTTCTCCTTGCCCGTCTTGAGATCAAGGCAATAAAGAATATCGAAACCCTGATCAACCCGGTCGATATGAAAAACCTCGTCTCCCACGATCGCCGCTCCGCCAAAACCCGCATTCACATCAACCTCCCAGAGCACCTTCGGTCCTGCTCCAGGAAAGCTTTCCAGGACCTTCCCATCCGCCTCGCTGTTGTCGAAATCGGTGCCCATAAAATGAGGCCAATCAGCAAGAAGGGGCAGAGAAAGAATCCCAAGAACCGGCAAAGACAATGACAAGCGCATGGCGGGATTCTAGCACAATTTGCTTCAAAGAGAATCCTGGATCATCACCTCAATTGGGAGGGAAGCACATTCACTCACACTGTTGCCCAGATGCACCACACCCTCTACCAGCGGCTAAACCAAAAGCCTCCTGCCCGTCATCGAATAGATCACGAAAGAACATCCACCAAAACCGCTCTCTCCTGTCATTACCAAAAATATCCAAGAGGCATCGTTCTCGTGATGATGCTTGCCCGCATTTTCGCCTTCCTTTGCGCTCTCACCCTGATCGGCAGAGCCGAAGTCTCATTCATTCAGGATATCCGCCCGATCCTTTCCGCCAAATGCATCGCATGCCACGACCCGGACGACGGTGTCGATGCCAGGGGTAAGCCCAGACGTAAAACCGGTCTCCAGTTTCATAAGAGCCGGTTCCCTCTCAGCGGTCGTGGTGTTCCATGATTTTTCGAGAGGCTCTTCTTTTGGGGATCTCTTGACAGCGACTTCGGCACATCCACACTCACACCTCATCCAAACCAGCTCTTGAATTGACCATGCCCATTGACTTTTCCACGAGGGGGACCGGATGGCTCCGACCTTTCTTTGCAACGCTCTTGCTGGGCCTCGGCTCGGGGATCCTGCCGGGGCTGGGGTTGGTTGCTTGCTCGGAGGAAAAGCCGCCTGCTCCGAATCTGTCAACCGAGGACCGGATCAAGCGGATGATCGCCTCAGAGGAGCTGGTGCAAAAGTTGACTCCGAAGCTGCGCGCCTTGGGTGTCTCGATGGTAAGCGGGTCCCGCGACGATCTGCCGGAGGCGGTGGCGGGAGAGGCGTCCTTGGCACCGTGGGAGGGCTTGGAACCGGCCCACCGTTGGACGAGTGCCTCTTTCGGGACCCTCGCCGCGTCCTTCCAGAACGGGGGCTTCCAGATGAAGACCAAGTTCGAGGGAGTCCGCCGGGGGGAGGACCTGTCTCTTATACACATCTGACGCTGCCGACGTCTACTC
>CAJXVQ010000333.1 GCA_913060685.1 uncultured Verrucomicrobiales bacterium | reverse complement strand
GAGATCAGCCTCGGTCTCGTGGGCTCGGAGATGTGTATAAGAGACAGATCATAAACAATCACTTCCTTTCTGGCAATCAAATAGCCCTCATCCTCTTTCAAAAAAGAGACCATTTCCGATTCAGAATAATCGAAAATAGAATTGACCCCCCCCTTTTTCAACAACACGATTTTGAGACTAAAGTCTACATAAACACCATGTGGTTTCGTAATTTCAGCAACAAAAAGAAGAAAATGCAAGCTGCTGACAGCTTTGCTGTATCCATTCCTAAATCAGGTCGAACCTGGCTACGTTACCTGCTGCACCAGTATTGGAGCATGAAAGAGGATGTGGAATTTGATCTTGACGTGAAACATTCTGAAATTCCAGACGTGTATTTCACTCATGATATATGGGAACACGTCACTTCGCAAAAAAAGTGGGACCAGATCAGAGGCAAACATCTCATCCCAGCTAATATGAGAAACCAATACCCGGTGGTGATACTGGCAAGAGACCTCAGGGACGTTTGCGTTTCGCTTTTCTTCCAAGTGACCAAACGGGAAAACTTATTCACCGGAGACATTTCTAAAATGTTGCGGGATGATACTTTTGGAATAGAGAGAATCATTGCAATGATCAATCTTTGGCATGATGACTGGAATAACTACAAAGACCTACACATCTGGTCATACGAAGAAGCAAAAAAGGACCCATTTGATTCCTTTTCCAAGGTGATTGGATTTCTAGATAGCAATCGAATCGACAGGAAGAAACTTCTCCGCGCAATAGAGCATAGTAATTTTAGCAACATGCGAAAAGCAGAGCTTTCAAATGACGCTAGCAATAAAGCCCTTGTCCCTGGCGACAAAAATGATACCGAATCTTATAAGGTTCGTCGTGGAAAAGTTCACGGTTACCATGATTATTTATCTATTGAGGATATCTCTTTGATTGAAAACGCATGTCAAAAGCTACCTGCCGATTGGCGTTCATTTTTCCTCCGGGATAATCTCCCACAAGATTAGCCAATCGCGCCTTCAAACAGATCATGAATGACTCCGTTGGTCCCCACCTTTAAGGACGAGGCAAAAAAGCCTGTAGCCGACGACGCCCCAAAGGTCGCACCGGCAACTGACTTCCCGGCTCCGTGATCACAAAAGAAAACGTCGACCACCCACCAATAGACTCATCTAATCCCCCAATGGATTCCCCGCTAAAGAACGCGTCATCCAGAACCCAATACCCTCGCCGTCAGCGACCTCACCCCCATTCAGGAAAAATTTTTGAAGAATCCGGCACGCGCCTTTTCATCGCCCAGCATCGCGAAGTTGGTAAGATCTGCGGCGAAATGAAGCCTGGGATCAAACACGAACTCCGATCTATTCAGACTCACTCGGCACCCTATTCTCCTTACGCTTCTTAAAGATATCCTTCAAGCTGGCAGACGGAAGTTCAACATAGTCTGCAGCCTTCTCCATTTTACTCGATTCTTCAGCAGAGCTCATTTTCTTAGCCGCCTCACGTAACATGCGACCTGCTGAGGCATCTCCCAAAACGATCATCGCATCAACTGCGGCATCTCTGATCACTGGATCCGGGCTCTCAAGATAGGGCCGAATCACAGGCAACTCCGCAGGGTCATAACTGGTTGCCGCATCTTGCATTTTTTCAAGAATCGCATCCCTATCTGCAGATACCGTCAAGGAATCAGAATCTACCACCTCAATCCCGTTACGCTCAGTCTCGCCACCATTGCCTCTCTCACGAAGATCAGACTGACGCTTCGATATCTTATCAGTGTGAACTCCTCCCTCATTCGCGGGAGGCGAAAGATTGTCATTTCCATCTTTAGAAAAAAACTTAAGAGAAATAATGAGGCCTGCGACAAGGAGAATGCCAAAGCCAAAAAATGTTATTCTATTATAATTCATGCACTGATAATACAAAAAAGGCTATTAACACCATTTGTGTTAATAGCCTTAGGTTTAAAAAAAACTTCTCTTACTAGTCGTTGTCAGTGAATTTTTTACCTGCTTTGATTTTAAGAGAACCTGTGACAATCCCCTCGTCGTCTTCTTCTTCACTGAAGATTCCAGCCAAATTTTCGAAAGTTGCCTTAGTAATGAATGCTTCGCCATCACCTTCGTCGCCAAAGAAATTTGCGGTATAGTCAACCTTTACAGTTCCATTAACTTGAATTTTAGCCCCATCGATGTCCATCGTGACTTCCGCGAGAGCCGTTACATTACCTTTTTCACTTCCCTCGTCGTTTTTACCGGAAAATTTTCCTTTGTATGAACTAACAGTGAGATCGTCCGTAGCTTTGGCATCGAAGAATTCCGAGATATTAATCGGCGTGTTCTTCTTTTTCGTGATCCAAGTTCCGGTGATCTCCGCGCTATCGTTAGAAGAGAGCACGATTGACCAGCCTTTGATATCATTGATTACACCCTCATCAACCAAAGCCTCTAAAATTTCTTTATTAGAAACTTTCTGGGTAATAATTTTTTGGGTCCACTTGCTATCTCCATTGTCCTTATCCTTCACTTCTTCCTCACCTTCGACTTCGATTTTCAGAGATGTCGTAAGCTGATGTGATCGCGCATTGTTTTCTTGAGCAGCAGCTTGGGTAATGGCGCCTACCATCGTGAGCGCGGCGACAGCGACAGGTGTCATATAGTTAGTGTATTTCATTTTTTAATTTTTTAAATTCGGAGTGATTAATCTTGTCGATTCACTTCGGATTTGCAAGATTTATTTTAAATCAATCACTCATCTCAGCTTCGACGCGAGGTTGACTCAGGATGTGGTGCTTTACTGGGTCGATTCTGGTCGTTTTACACGAGTGCTAAACCTACCAATGCCCGCTCATCTTAACATCATCGCCCGAACCAACGGCGTAGGATTGGACCGTGATGTCGACATCATCCATCAAGTCGCAACTTCAGCGGGACACAAGGTCACCGTAAGCCACTGCCGCGAAATTTCCGTTTTCGCGCGATGGCTTGGTCGCAAAAACACCTTCGATGCCAACATCTTCCTCGAACGAATTTTCCCTCGCTGGCTCACCTCGGCTAAGACAAACATCCTCATTCCAAACCAGGAACGTTTCCCCCGTCGCCACCTCTCCCGGCTCACGAAGATCGATCACGTCTTTTGCAAAAGTAAACACGCCCTCAAAATTTTCAGACAATTCCACCCCTCTTGCCACTTCACCGGCTTCACCTCGGCCAATCTTGATCAGCCCGGGATCCCCCGCCGCCCCCAAGCAATTCTCCACCTCGCCGGCCGCAGCACCCTCAAGGGAACCGATACCGTTCTCAGCCTCTGGAAGAAACATCCGGAGTGGCCAACCCTCACCTTACTTCAACACAAGGACAACGCGCCGGAGGAAGTCCCCGATAACGTCCACCTCATCACCGACTATCTGAGTCAGGAAGAAATCGTCAAACTCGTCAACGAGCACCCCATCCATCTCTGCCCCTCTCTCTCCGAGGGCTGGGGACACTACATCGTTGAGGCCATGAGCTGCGGAGCCATCGTTATCACCACCGACGGACCTCCCATGAATGAGCTCGTCCATCCCGATCGCGGTATCTTGGTCGTTGCTCCCGAGACCGAACCCCGGCATCTCGGCACCAATTTCAAAGTCGATCCCGAAGCCCTCGAATCAGCGATCACGGAGGCATTCTCGATGCCGGAAGAAGATCGCACTTCGATTCAGAGTCACGCCAAAACCTGGGCTTTGGAAAATCACCGAAGCTTCGAGAAACGCTTCACTGAGATCCTCAGGAAAGCCACCTAAGCCTCCGCCCTTTCGGAGACAATCTCCCCCTGATCCAATTCAATCACGCGACTCGCGATCTTGGTCGTCGAGAGACGATGCGCAATCAACAAGGTCGTCCGACCTCGAACCAAGTCTGAAAGCTCCTTCTGAATGAGAGCCTCGCTCTCGTTATCAAGAGCACTTGTGGCTTCATCCAGAAGTAAAATCGGAGCATCTTTCAGAAAAGCCCGGGCAATCGCAATTCGCTGACGTTGACCACCCGAAAGACTCCGCCCCATCTCAGAAACCGCCGTCTCATACCCCTTCTCCTGCTTCAGGATAAAATCGTGGGCATTGGCCTTTCGAGCCGCCGATTCAACCTCCTCGTCACTCGCTCCCGGACGCCCCAAAAGGATATTCTCCTTAATCGTCCCTTGGAACAAAATGGCCGACTGCGACACCACCGCGATCTGGTCACGTAACTCACTCTTCTTCCAATCCTTCACATCAATCCCGCTCACCAAAACCCGACCCCCATTCGCTTCGTAGAATCGTGGAATGAGATTAAACAAACTCGACTTCCCCCCCCCGCTCGGCCCGATCAAAGCAACGCATTCCCCCGGCTCAATCGTCAGATCAAGCCCCTTCACCACCATCTCGTCTCCATATCCAAAAGAGACTCCATCGAAACAAACCCGATTTACAAACTCATCCGGGGTTTTCGGAGAAACCGGATCCTCCAAATGATCCACCGCCAGCGAAATCTCCTCCAACCGGTCCAGCGAGACCTCGGCTTGCTTCAAGTGCCCCTGAATCGCTCCCAATTTTTTCACCGGCTCATAGCAAAGATACAGCGCCATCGCGATGGCCATGAAACTCGAAAGTTTCATCCCCTGCTGGGCTCCCAGATAAATCGCCACCGTCAGTCCCACCACCGAAACAAATTCCACGACCGGTGAAATCATCTGCTTATACTTCACCACCTTCATGGAGTAGCGGATGATCCCTTTGACCCGATTGCGAAACTTCGCCACCACCGCTTCCTGCATGTTGTAGGCCCGGATCTCAAGCGGAGCCTGAATCGACTCCGAAATCTGCCCACTCAGATCACCCGCACTCGCTTGCAAAGTCTTCGCCTTCCTTCCCAACTGCTTGGCAATCGCCCGGAGCGGTAAAACGCAAACCGGGATTGAGAAAACCGCAAACAAGACCATCGAAGTCCCCTGATTCGAGGCCGCTTCTGTGAGCAAAAACACAAGCGCCGCGATCAGCACCGCCGGTTGCTTGATCAAGTCCACCGACACCTTGCCTACCGTCGAACGTACGACCTCAGCATCACCGACTAATCTTGCCAGAAGATCTCCAGCCTGATGTTTTTGAAAAAATGAAACCGGGAGCGATTGCAGCTTCATGAAAACTTCATCACGAATTTGCTCCAAAAATCGATACCCGCAGTAACTAATCAGGTAGGTATTGATAAACCCTCCCACGGCCCGGAAGAGAAACATCAAAGGCAGCCAGGCACAAGCCGCCGCCAGAACCCAGTCTTCGGGCAGGCCCGTGAACCAATTCTGGAGCGCTTCCACGAAGAAGCTGGACTCACCATCGCTCCCCCCATCATCATCAAAGATTAAAGGAAAGACCACCTTGGCCGCCAGAGGGAGGCCAGCCCCGGTCGCTGCCGCATACACCAAGCCGGCTACGACACTTCCAGCGAAGTGCCATTTCAATGGCTTAAAATACTTCAGATAGGGCTTAAAGCGCTTCATTCGTGAGCAAGAGATTAAACGACCGCCAACGGATCACCAGACTTACTTGGATTGACCCTCACGCACACTTGAGCCAGTGTTCCGGAGTGGATTTAATCGCAAAAGGCCGCAAAATCCTCGGCATCGAAGCCGAACAACTTCTCAAGCTCGCAGAGCGACTTGACGAGAGCTTTATTCGTGTGGTTCAAGCTCTGGAAGAAACCCTCACCGAAGGCCGCAAAATCGTCGTCATCGGAGTGGGTAAGTCCGAAAACATCGGCAACAAATTCGTGGCGACCCTCAACAGCACCGGTGCCACCGCCGTTAGCTTGAGTTGCCAAAACGCTCTCCACGGCGACCTCGGCCTCATCTCCATCGGTGATCTCGTCATTGCTCTCAGCTATTCAGGAGAGACCAGTGAATTGATCTCCCTTCTCCCTCATGCCAAGAAGAGAGCCTCGCTCGTGATCGCCATCACGGGTGCCCCATCTTCGACCCTGGCAAAACACAGCGATCTCGTTCTCGATACCCATGTCGAGGAAGAAGCCTGCCCCCTTCAACTCGCACCCACTTCCAGTTCCACCAACATGCTTGGACTGTGCGATGCCCTTGCCATGGTCCTGCTCGAGAAACGGGGCTTTCGACAAGAGGACTTCGCCGAACTCCACCCTGGCGGCAGCCTTGGAAAACATCTACTCACCCGGGTTTCCGACATCATGCGCACCGGCACCGCCCTCGCCAAGGTCCCTCAAAATGCTCTCATCCAGGATACCGTTCTCGCGATGCTCGAATGCCGCGCCGGAGCCGCCGTCATCACGAATTCCGACGACTCACTTGCGGGTATCTTCACCCACGGCGACTTTGTCCGGGCCTATCAGACGAACCGCGAAATTGGAGACTGTGCCGTCGCCGAACACATGACCATTGTTCCGATCGTCGTTCATGAAAACGATCTCGCAGTCGAAGTCGTCCGCATTCTTCGTGAAAACCGAATCGATGACCTCATCGTGGTGAACGAAGACCAACAACCGGTCGGCCTCGTCGACGTGCAGGATCTCTCCCGCCACGGACTCACTTAGTTCGAGGAGAGATCGACCTTCACCAACTCTTTGTCGTTGCGCATAAAAACCGCTCGATCCGAAAAAGCCGGACCACTCCAAACCACAGGTCGACCAAAGGCCTCATTCGTCGGTTCCAGAACGTGCTGTCGTCCGAGCTCCTTATAACCTTCTTTGGAAAGCTCTGCCAAAATCAGGTCGCCGTTTTCGTTGACCAGCCAATATTTCCCACTCGCTTTGTGACGCGTCAAATAGACCGTTCCATGACTTCCGCCGTTCTTCTGGTATTTCTTTGCCACCGTTGGCTCCATCGTTGACCAAAACCGCTCGCCATCTTCAACCGAGGCCGCGATGAGCTGACTCGACCGAATGTCCGAACCATAAATCACCCCGTCATGAATCAAAGGCGTGCTGTTACAACAATACAGAGCCGTCTTGGGCTTTCCCCTCCACGCAAACTTCGCGGTTGGCTCATCCACATTCAGTTCAATCATCGCTCCCACCCGGCCAATTCCGCTCGCAAAGATCTTATTCCCCACGAGCTGAGGGGTCATCACCGACATCCCATAGGTTGGTTTCAGCGGTAACTCCCAGTATTTCTCGCCCGTCTTGGGATTCAAGGAATTCATCCCCTCCGGATGCCAGATCAAAAGCTGCTCGGTCTTGCCGACCTTCACAATCGAAGGGGGACAATAGCCCTGACTTCTGGCATCAAGAGCCTTCCATTTCACCTCGCCCGACTTGGCATCAAACGCAACGGCCACGCTCCCTTCCCCGCCGACAAGGCAATACACCGTATCGCCAACCACCAACGGGTGGGCTGAAAAGCCCCAGATCGGCAAGCCGGCTCCGAAGTCTTTCTGAAAATCCTTCTCCCACTTCTTCTCTCCAGTCTCCGCATCAAGCACCACGAGATTTCCCATCGCACCCAGGAAATAGACCCTTCCTCCGGCAATCGTTGGAGTGGCCCGGGGGCCACCGGGATAAGACAAGGTGTAAGTCCGGGGAACCTCGTACTGTCTCTTATACACATCTCCGAGCCCACGAGACCGAGGCTGATCTCG
>CAJXVQ010000332.1 GCA_913060685.1 uncultured Verrucomicrobiales bacterium | reverse complement strand
TCTACACAGAGTAGATCGTCGGCAGCGTCAGATGTGTATAAGAGACAGAAGTAGGGGGGAAAGTTCACCTCCGCAGAAATGCCACCGACCCGTGCCGGAATGATTTCGAAAATAAAAAAACGGAGCCGCCCCGGGGACGACTCCGCTTAAATGCTTGTCTCGCTTGAGCGAGCGCTACTTCTCAATCCGGAAGAACACGCGACCCGGATCCGCATCCACGATCAGCGATACCGGGAAAGTATAGGTGGTCGAATCGCCGGCATCCGCCGGGTAACTGTCATTGAGATCGGTGTCCCAATCAAAAAGATCCTTGGAGTAGAAGACGCCGTAGGATTGGCCTTCCTTCGACGGCCAGGTCAGCGAAATCGTGTCGTCGGAAGGGTCGTCGGTCCCCATACTGTTGTAGGTAATATTCGTAATCGCAAACGGGATTCCACCCCCAAGCAATACCTCGATACTGTTACCCTCGCCATCGGCCCAGATCTCGGCGATCTCGTCGGTTGATAACACGCGGCCCCAGATCGCAACATCGTCGATCTTGCCATTCCATCCACGACCGAGGGCGTCCGGATTCTCCCCGATGCGCATCCGGTTGGCGCGATCCTCGAGAACCGCCCCTGGCTTGGTGGCGACTTCGACGCCGTCGATGAACAGGGATTCGATCCCTGTGACACCATCGGTAACCCCCACCACGTGGTGCCAGGTCTCTGGTTCGCCGCCGATCGTGATCGCGGTTCCGTGCGCCGGGGTATCACCGACGCCACCTGTCCAGGAAAATTCCTCCGGGACATCGCCACCGCGGCGGTGTATGCGCCAGCCGTTGCCCTCACCCTTGGCGATCAGGCACTGCCAGTTGGAGGTAATCGCCGTAGCAGTGCACCACACCGAGACGGTCATACTCCCTCCGGTGAAGTCGAATTCGGACTCATCGCCACCGCTGATGAGGACGTTTTGCGTCCCATCGAGGTTGATCGCGTCACCGAACTTGCCTGTTTCAAATGGGATCACGCCCCCGTCTTCGGTGCCGTGGTTATCATCGAACGTGTCCAACAAATCGGAGTCGAGCGGCCAGTAGGAGACCAGGCCGAAATCAATGCCTTCGCCGCCGGACAATGGATTGTCGTCAACGCCATCGGGAACGGTGTCGCCGTCTGTGTCCGGATTGAATGGATCTGTGCCTGCGGTGAGTTCGTCGCCGTCGTTCAGAGCATCGTTATCGGTGTCAGGATTGAGTGGGTCGGTGCCCGTGTCATCGACACTGACAAACGTTCCCGTCCCCGACTCGACCCCGTCGAAGAGACCATCGACATCCGTATCCTGCACGTTTGGATCGGTGCCGCGCTGGCACTCTTCCAGGTTCAAGGAGCCATCGTTGTCTGCGTCCTGAGCCGCGTCAGCAGCGAGTAGCGGATCATGGCCGTTGTCGATCTCATAACCGTCGACCATCTCGTCACCGTCGGTATCGGGATTGAGCGGGAGGGTATTCGCAGCGATCTCGGCGCCGTCATTGAGGCCGTCGTCATCGGAGTCCGCATCGATCGGGTCCGTGCCGTGGGTATTCGTCTCGGCACCGTCGCTTAGATCGTCATTGTCGCTGTCGTCATCCATGGGGTCGGTGGAATTTTCACCGCCGTTCCACTCCTCGAGGTTGGTGAGCCCATCGTTGTCGGGATCCTCACCGGAGTCATCGACCTCGGGATCGAGACCGTTCGCCGTCTCCCAACCATCGTCCATGCCATCGCCGGCCCCTCCGTTTTCATTGTCATCGCCGGTCGCTGGCGAGTATGGGTTCACACCTGCGGCAAGAGCCGTGATTTGCTCCTGCGTGAGGACCGAATCCCAGACGGCGACGTCATCGATCAAACCGTTGTACCAGGCTTGGCCACCGTTTCGGCCGCCGATGATAAGGTTACCGGAGCCGTTCGGGCTCGCCTTTGTCGTGGGATCGCTGTCGGCCGTGCCGTTCAAGTAGATCGTGCCGAGGTCGGCGGCCCCGTCATAGACGAAGGTCGCATGCACCCAGTCGGTGTCGTTCAGAATTGTGTTGGCGTAGTGGTCGTTGCCCCAGTGCGCCTGGTGGAGGCGTCCGTTTTGACGCAAACCGTTGTGGATTCCCTGACTCGATTGCCCAAAAAAGAAACGATCACCGGTTAACGAGGCGGTGTCAGGCTTGATCCAGGCCGCCATGGTGTAGCTCGCTGTATCTACCCCTCCCGCGCCGTCTCGTTGGCCCAAGAGCGCCGGGACATCGAAAGTGGTCACGTTGAGGATACCGTCGGTGAATCGTGCGGCACCCGACGGGGTGGCCCCTCCCGGGGCACCAGCTTCACCAAAAGTGACGGAGTTGACGACGTCGCCATCGTAGCCGTTGCCAGTGCCGTCGACGGCTGCGGTCGCACCGGTGGCCTCGTCGAGAGCGAAATATAGCAGAGGCTCGGGGAGTTGCTGGCCAAAGGCCGTGAGCGCCATCGCCGAAAAGATCGCGAGACCCGAAGCGAGAAATTTGGAATTATAATTTATTAATGGATTCATATCTTTTATATTTTGAAATAATTAACATTAAAATCCGTGTCTTTCCAAAATCGACCTGAAGGCATGGATTTATGGCCATCTATTTGTTCACAAGAAGATTCTCGTTACCAGAAAAAACTGTAATCTTTCAACCAATTTTGTAACGGCGGCCCGCGGGTGATTTTTTTCGCTCCGCGCTTTTTAAGCTCCTTTTTGAATCACTTTCTCCCCGCTCCAATCCCTTCAACGACGCTCTCAAGCGCTCAACCCCAAATGAAAATTCTAGCGGGATACCATCGTTCTTGAAACGGCCTTTGGGCCCAGGTTGGAAGCGTCAGCAATAACCTTGGCCCCGACCCTGATCTCGAGATCAGCGTCAGGGAGGGGTGGAGTCTTTCGTGTCCGGTTGTGATCACGCGCACCTATCCATTCACCAACTTTTGTGGCAACGTCTCGAACTCTTGCACGCAGGACATCCATCTGAACAATCTGTTCGCCATTGAGGCGGAACTGGTGTTCCAAGCAGCCCTTGCCCGTGGCATTGAACTCACCAAATCGCAGCAACAGCACCTCGAGAAAATCCTGAAAGCAGACGGCGGCGAGGCTCTAGACCTTGGTCCAGATTCGTGTGTCGAGATTCAATTCTTCCACGACCTAAAAGCAGGCGGTCATCTGACCGAGGAAGACATTCAACTGGCCTTGATCAAACGCGGAATGCTTGAGGCAGGGTTCCATCCAGTTCTTTTCATGTGGAAGCGTGATAAACACATGGGATCTTCGAAAAGAGATGCGAATGTCCTTTGAAACCCTGCTCCGGAGAGAGAGGAGGCGCAGTTGCATGTCAGGGGTCAGGATGTAACGAACTTCGACGGGATCAATGGCGCGGACCACGAATGCTTTCTCGAAGTCGGGGTTCTCCATGATTTGCAGATTTCCGCCCAGCTTTTGGAAGGAGCGTCCCAGCCAGCCAAATTTTGCTTCCGCGGTGTCGGGGGCGAGGATGCTGGGGAAGATGGCAAGAAAATCAAAATCGCGGTGCTTCGGTAAGCCCTCCCGGGAGATGGTCGGCCTATGGCTGAATCTGGAGATTCCGGAGAGAAAATCGTGCTGCGAGAACGTCGCTTTTCAGTCCCTCTTGCCAAGGATGTTCTTGGCAGCGGTATCTTCGAAAGAGAGAGAGCTTTAGCCCTTCAGGTGTCGCCGCGGACCAGAGTGCGGAGTCGCTGGGCGGAATTTGCCGGGGTTGCCAAGCGTGGCTCGATGGGCCCCATGGGGTCTATTCAAACGCAGCCTTTCTCCCCCTCCGGTCCGGCCCAATCACGCCGTCTGTCTCCTCCCGCCAAAAGCAAATTCCTGCCGTAAATTGTCCCCTCTTTGGGGACTTCTGTAGGGTGAGTGAATTGGTTTAGAGTAAGAAATGCTTAATCCTCGCGTTGTCCATTTTTGGAAGCTTCCTGTCGTCAGTTGGTGGTGCAGTTTTTTGTGTGTCCAAGCAGTGGTGCAAGTGGACTTTAGTCATTCCTATGTCGGAGCTCCCGGAGGGTTTCAGAATGCAGGGGCAATCACGCTTGAGTTTACGGTAGACGCGACGGGGTCTGTGGTGCTGGACGCCTCGTGTGTGGAAACGGGGCCGGCAGCTTATGTCGATAGTTTTGATGGTCCGGTGGGAACGGTGACAAGTCCGGCAATGTGGGGAGAGGTGTTCACGATGACCTTGTCACGAGCGGTGAACCCCGCGACCTTGCGGGTGGATAACACCGGTGGTGGAATCGCTATCCAGGGTCGGAACGCCCAGCGCATTGATGCGGTTGCAGAGGTTGTCGATATTGCGATCACAGGTGTCAGTTCGGCTTTTGAGTTGCTGAAAGTCAGCTACGTGAATGCGACGACTTCGGCTGGCACAAAGCTCTCGGTATCGAGCAATTCCTATAATTTGTCAGGGGCAAGCGGAGTTTTGGATGTTTCCAGCCAAGGAGTGACAGGAAATTTTTCGATCTCTTCTGCTTCGGACACGGATGCTCAGGGTTTTGTTCTCAGTGGCTTGGCGTTCGATCTCCAGGATCTTTCAACCGGGGCTTCCGGGTTTGATAATGGGGGCGGCGATCAAAAGTGGACCACGGTTGCAAACTGGAATCCCGATGGGGTGCCGGAGAGTCCGGTGAATGCTCTGATTGATGGGTTCGAGGTGATCCTTGAAAGCGTTGTGACCAATGGACCTGCGGATTTGGAAATCAAAGACGGGGCCTTGATCATTCGGGGGAATGGAAGTCTTCTCCTGGACTCGATGGAGATCGGTCGGGAGCTGGCATCAGAGGTTCGCCTGGCTCTGGAAGGTGCGAGTGCCACCCTGAGTCACAGTGGTGCAGGTTCCGGGGTTTTCGCGGTGGGTTCAGCCGGGACGGTGGAGACCCTGCCTGATAGTGGGGGTGGCTCGCTTGAACTGGGAGGGGGTGAGTTGGTTCTGGATACTGGCTCGCAGTGGATTCTCGATGGCAGCAACTATACTGGACCGGACACGGTGGGGACGCGTTTTGTTCTGGCGAATTTTGGTTCTTTTTCGGGAACCACGATGGGACTGCGGACCCGGAATTTTGATCTTCCCTCGAATCGTGGACTTGAGTTGGTCGCGGGGGCGACTTCGCTTTACTACGAGATTGTCGCTCAGACAGCGGCGACAGGGCCGAACATTATCATCATCAATATTGATGACATTGTCGGAGGTCAGCACTTTGGATTCGAGGGGCGGGATTGTCTGACTCCCACGATTGATGCGCTGGCGAGTGGGGGGATTCAGTTTAGCGAGGCCTTTGCTGCTTCTACGGTTTGTGGTCCGTCGCGCTATGCTCTGCTGAGTGGCCGCTGGCCTTCGCGGAACACGAGCGCGAACTACCTTTCGAAATACCCGCTCGGCACCTTGGGCCGCTTTGGGGTTTCCGATACCGAGCTGGAAGATGATGGTGAAAACATCGGGGCATGGTTGCAGCAGGCGGGATACCGCACGGGCTTTGTTGGGAAGTCACACGTGTGGGATGACGATTTTAAAAATACCGCAAGCTGGCCTTCGAAAGGGTTGATTCAATACTCGAAAACGGCGGACCCTGCGACTGATTCTACCGTCAATGGTGCGATGAAGCATAATCACCGGGTCATGAGCCAACGGATGCGGACGGTGGGCTTTGATTTCGTTTCGGGGTTTTATTCTGCCAACTTATTGGAACTACGGAGCGACTCTCTCAACGTTCACAATCAGGAATGGATCACGAAGAGCGCGCTCGATTTCATTGAGGAAAATAATGATGAACGGTTCTTTCTCTACATGGCTCCGACGATCAATCATGGCCCGGTTCGTAATGATTTGAGCAAGTCGATCGAGGCCGATCCGCGCTACACCGGTGAGGGATTTTTTCCAAATCCGGACTTTTCCTTCATGCCGACGAGGCAGGAGATTCGTGATGAGGTGGTGGCTGGAGGGAAGCAATTGATCTCGGCCCGCGAGACCTGGATCGATTACTCCATTGCGGCCATCCAGAACAAGCTGACGGCGCATGGGATTCAGAA
This sequence comes from uncultured Verrucomicrobiales bacterium, assembly GCA_913060685.1. GTDB lineage: Bacteria > Verrucomicrobiota > Verrucomicrobiia > Verrucomicrobiales > Akkermansiaceae > SW10. Next base: position 1,564 of record CAJXVQ010000332.1, on the reverse strand, counting down.
TGACACACTCATTATTTTCACCTCCGACCATGGTGAGAAGGCCTTGAACGTGGCGCCGGTCGACTGGGGGAAGTCTTCGCTCAATGATCTGGGGATGAAGGTTCCTCTGGTGATGCATTGGCCGAACGGCATCGCTTCCGGCGGGCGGACTTTTTCCGAACTCGTTTCCCAGGTTGATTTTGTGCCAACCATTCTTGAGTTGGCAGGGGCCTCGAATCTCCCCACCCGCGAGATCGATGGGGTGAGCCTGGTTCCGGTTTTGAATGGAAGCAGTGCCGCGGTGCGTGATGAGGTTTTTTGCGAGATCGGCTACGCGAGAGGAGTGCGCACGAAAGACTCGAAGTATATCGCGGTCCGCTATCCTCAATCGGTTTACGACCAGATCGAAAACGGCGGTTTTTGGAAGAACTTCAACACGGGAGAGTTCACCGAGCCGCGTCCTTATTACACGAACAATGCCAGCCTCGGTTACAACGTGAGTCGTTCCAACCCGGGGTATTTCGATGATGATCAGGTCTATGATCTTACCGCCGATCCGGATGAGGATCAGAATATTTACCTGACTTCTCCGGCAAAGGCCTACGATCTTAAAAAGCGATTGGCGGGGTATCTTGAGTCAATCAGCGGGAGACCTTTCCGACAGTTCGGCGATGCATCGACCGAGTTTTCTCCGGCAGCGGTTTCGGCGCCAGCGGAGCCCGGAGCGGTGCAATCTCAGTTTCTCGATCTTCAAAACGTGCGCCTCAATTGGACCGATATTTCGAATAGTGAGCTGGGATATGTGGTAGAGCAATCGAGCGGAGGAGAAGGTTTTGAGATTGTCGCCGAACTACCGGCAGGGGCGGTGACGAGTGACCTTGCGATTGACCCGTTGGAAGAAGATATTGTTTTTCGTGTCTCATCTTACAACGCCCGGGGAGATTCGGCGGAGGCTGATTTGGTGGACCTTTTATCGCCGCATCACTGGCGCTACCGGACTTTTGCCGACATTGATCCAACTCTCGGGAATGAGGTCAGCCAATGGAACTTCGATGCCGATGGCGATGGGCAAGCGACCATATGGGAGTATGCTTTTGCGACAAACCCCCGACTGGCATCGTCAGTGGCAAAGCCGGTAATATCGCTGACTGAAGTCGGTCTTGATTCTTTTTTGGAACTGCGTGTGCCGCGCGTGGCTCGTCGTGAGGTGGATATCGAAGGAGCGGTGTCGCTTGGTTTGAAAATATGGAGTTCGGAGGAAGGCGATTGCCCCCTGATTGAGAATGAAGCGGGTCACCTGCTGTTCCGAAGTGCCACTCCGATCGAAAACGAGCCCCGCCAGTTCATCAGGGCGGAGATCATTCAGCCGTAATTTATTTCAGCTTCGAAGGATGAGAAAGCCCGCTCTCGGTGTCCCCTTTTTGGGGACTACTCGACAAGGCGTTCAGTCACTAATGTTTTGGAGATCCAACGTGGCTAAAAATTCCGATTTTTTTCTAGGCCCCTTTCGTTGGCGAACTCACAACCTAATTATGAAACCATCTCATTATAAAAATACTGTCTCTTATACACATCTGACGCTGCC
>CAJXVQ010000331.1 GCA_913060685.1 uncultured Verrucomicrobiales bacterium | reverse complement strand
ACGAGATCAGCCTCGGTCTCGTGGGCTCGGAGATGTGTATAAGAGACAGAGTTGACGTCTCAAAACTGGATCGACAACCTTCATCGCAGTGCAAAATTTACTAAAGCTTCTTCGAACGAGCTTTTTTTCGGCACCGTATTCACGGAACCAGTAGGGGACGGGGCCAATTGATTTGACCTCGAAAATTGATTGGTTCGGCGGGATGATGTAGGATTCAAAACGCTGGTCATCTGCCTCAAGAGGGAGAAGGTTTGACCGGCACATCAAGCGGGTATCAAAGGTGATTCGAAGCTGACCATCCGGAGTCATGAGGGCCTTTCGATCGTAGCGCAGTTGGATCGCCGGCCCAAATTCCCGCCTTTCGATCAGGTCGAAAAGTTCTTTGATAATCATGCGCTGGGTGCGGGACCAATCTCGCTTCACCGAGTTAAGAATCTCGTAATTGCCGGTTGCAAATTCGATGGCTTCATCCACCGGGAGGAAGAGGCGGCGCTTGGCTCCCAAGCCAAAGTGCTTGTGCTTAATTTCGATAAATCCGGTCGGCGGGATTTTACCGCCTTCAGAGCCATAGATTCGCACCCTGATTTTACGTCGGCTTGCAAGTCTTCGTTCCTTCTCCCAAAAGCACTCGCGATCGGGAGTTTCGAAATACTCGGTCACGATGGGATAGCAACCGTCCTCCGAGGCGAGGCTATCCACGACGAGTCGATCATCCAAGTCCTTCTGAATCTGCTCCATATCATCGAGCGTAATCAGGTACTTGTATTCTGTGCGGTTGAGGCTCAAATGATTTTGGTATTACGAAATTGTCAAAAACGTTGTTGAGAAACTGACTTCAGCGGAGAAAAATGAAAGGGAGAAAATGTGTTTCTGACCAGCTTAACTTTTTAGCTGGTAGGCAGTTTGTCCATTTCCGTTCCGGATCTGGTCCTGTTCATCCTTTGATAGGGAGGAAATCAGGCCATTCACGGTCTCTATCCACTGCTGATAAGAATCCAATCTTAAAAGGCAAACCGGCCAGTCGGTGCCAATCATGACCCGCTTGGTTCCGAAAATTTCCAAGGTCTCTTCAAAATAGGCGCGAACGGTCTCGGCTGAGATGGGATCGTCATCAGGAAATTCGGTGGCAAGACCTGAGAATTTCACCCCAAGAACATGGTCACGTTTTGCCAGCTCCTTCATGCCCGAGCGCCACCCGGCCTCGACGCGACCGCTTCTCGCCTCGGGTTTTGCAATGTGGTCGATGATGATCCCGAGGTTGGGTTGCTTGTCCACCAATTGGGTTGCGACAGGGAGTTGCCGTTGGAAGAGGAGGAGATCGTATCGAAGATTATAAGCGGGAAGCTTGGAGAGGCCGCGATGGAAGTCCTCACGAAGAAAATACTCATCGGGCTCTTCCTGGAGAACGTGTCTTACTCCGACGAATCGAGAATGTGGCGAAAGGTCATCGAGATCCCGGGCCACTGAGTCCGAAATGAGGGGAACCCAGCCAACGACTCCACGAATCAGGTCGCTTTGATCGGCGATCTTAAGGAGGTCATGGGATTCCTCGATGATCTGGCGGGCTTGAACGGCTATCGTTCCCGTGACTCCGGCAGCCGCAGTCGCGGCTTCAAGCTGGGGAAGGAGTTGATCCTGAGCCAAGGGAGAATCTTCCGGAATCCACGGATATTCTCCCTGATTGTAAGCCCACAAGTGGTGATGCGTGTCGAGCATGTCCCGCGAAAGTGTCAGGCAGATGATCTGGCGTCAAACTTCCAGTTTTGGAATACGCGGGAATGGATCTTTCCGGAAAGGTTCTTCACTCGCAGTCGGCAATGAATAAGGTTTCGGCATGAACGAAAGCGTGACTGTTAATGACTACCGGGTGGACGGATCGCAGCCAATTGATCTTAAGAATCGCCCTCACAAAGTGGATCCATTTTACCAGGATAAATCTGACTATAAGAAGCAGATGAAGGAGTCGCGCAAGGTGCTGAACGGGCTTCAGGAGAAGATGTATGCGCACGATCGATACAGCATGCTGTGTGTCTTTCAGGCGATGGATGCGGCCGGGAAAGACGGGACGATTCGCAAAGTCATGGCGGGAATCAACCTGCACGGAATTTCGGTGCATTCCTTCAAGCGACCGAACGAGGAAGAGATCGACCATGAATTTTTGTGGAGAAGTCAGGATCATCTCCCGCGGAGAGGAAATATTTCTATTTTCAACCGATCCTATTACGAGGAGGTTTTAGTGGCCAAGGTGCATCCGGAAATTGTGACGAAATACCAGCGTCTCCCCGAGGAGAGTCAGGAAGATATTTGGGAGGGCCGCTATGCCTCGATCCGGGATCACGAGGCCCATCTTTCAAGGAATGGGACCAAGGTGATGAAGTTCTTCCTCAATCTCAGCAAAGACGAACAGCGGGATCGCTTTGTGGCGCGGATTGATGAGCAGGAGAAGAACTGGAAATTTAACCCGGGAGATGTGAAGGAGCGGGGATTTTGGGATGATTATCAAAAGGCTTATCAAGAGGCGATCCAGGAGACTGCGCGGCCGGATGCTCCCTGGTTTGTGATTCCGGCGGATGACAAAAAGAACATGCGAATCATTGTTTCCAATATCATTCGTAAGGAGTTGGAATCTTTGCCCATGCAATATCCCGAAGTGTCCGGAGAGAGCCGTGCTGAATTACAGGGATTTCGGGAGATGCTTCTGGAGGAGAGCTGATCGCAGCGATACAGGGGCTACTCGACCTCCTTGCGAGGGGTGCTGCGGAAGAGTCGGTCGAGGGCTTCGGCGGGCGGGACATTTTCGTAGAGCATGGCGTAGACGACGTCGAGGATGGGTGTTCGGGAGCCCACTCGGCGGGCGGCTTCGTAGATCGAGCGCGTGTTGGGAACACCTTCGGCAACCATGCCGAGTGTACTGACAGCCTCCTCGAGCGTCTTTCCGTGTCCGAGGGCGAGGCCAACCTTGTGGTTTCGCGAGTGGACCGAGAAGCAGGTGGCGATGAGGTCTCCCAGGCCGGAGAGCCCTGCAAAGGTTTCGGTTTGTCCTCCGAGATCAGTGCCAAGGCGGGTCATTTCGGCGAGGGCCCGGGTGACTAAAGCAGAGATTGCGTTGTCGCCAAGCTTGAGGCCCATGGCGACTCCGGAGGCGATGGCGAAGACGTTCTTGATGGCTCCACCGAGTTCGATGCCGGCGATGTCGTGATTGGTGTAAGAGCGGAAGCGTTCGTTGGCAAAGACGTCCTGCAGAGCCTCGCCGACTTCCTCGTCGGAGCAGCCGATGGTCGCGGCGGCAGGCAAGCCTTGGGCGATTTCTTCGGCGTGATTGGGTCCGGAAAGAACAGCGATGGGATTCTCGGGGAATTTTTCACCAATGATCTGGGACATGCGTTTGCCGGTCTCGCGTTCAATGCCTTTGGCGCATGAAAGGAGGACGGCGTTCCTGGAGATCCCAAACTCTGCAAGCATCGTGGCGGTTGCGCGGGTGGCGGAGGTCGGGACGACGAAAAGAACAAGATCGGCTTGACTGACAATGGAAGGGTCGGCGGTGGCGATCAGATTAGAAGGAAGGGCAATCTTGGGGAGATAGCGGGCGTTGCGGTGAGCTTCGTTGATGGCATCGGCGGCTTTTTCATCACGGCCAACGAGGTGAACCTGTGGGCATTTATTGGCGAGGAAGACGGCGAGGGCGGTGCCCCATGAGCCGGAGCCGATGGCGACAGGATGTTGAAATTTCATGAAGTGGCTTTTTTCTTTTGTCCGATACGATGCTCGGTGCCGGCGCGAAGGCGGGCGATGTTGGAGCGGTGTTTCCAAACGGCGAGAATCCCGGCAATGAGAGAGAAGATGAAGAGGGGTTTGTTCCAGGTGCCATCGGCAATCTTGCCGTGAAAGTAAGAACCGTAAAAGGTAAGGATAGGGAGGGCGATGCCGCACGCGATGCTGCCGATCGAGACATACTTGGTGGTGAAAGTGAAGACCACGAAGATGAGGATCAGCAAGACAACGGCGGCGGGCATGAGGGGCAGTATGGCTCCGGTGGTGGTGGCAATTCCCTTGCCTCCTTTGAAGCCGATCCACGGAGAGTAGTTGTGGCCGAGAATAGCGGCGAGGGCTGTGAGGACCTCGATGGTTTGGCCCACGGTGTTGTCAGGTGCCAGCTGGGTGGCGAGCAAGACGGGGAGGTAGCCTTTGAGTAGATCGACGATCAGGCAAAGGATGCCGAATTCTTTTCCGAGGATTCGGAAGACGTTTGTGGTTCCGATATTTCCGGAACCATGGTCGCGAATGTCCATCCCCTTGAGCTTTCCGAGAAGGAGGCCAAATGGAATGGACCCTGAGAGGAAGCCAAGAGGAATAAGGAGCCAGAGCATGAAGAGGGATCTAGGATTTGGGAGCGCGGCGAATGGACTTGATGACGACGGGCTCGATGGGCACGTTTCCGTGTGGCCCGGCCTGGATGCGTCCCCCGGGGGTGAGCGAATTCATGTAAGTCTCCGCAGTCGGGACCGCTCTGATTTGATCGACAACATCCATGCCCTTCGTGACTTCGCCAAAGACGGCGTAGCCGAAGCCCTGCCCCGAGGCGGGGTGGTCGAGGCTCTTGTTGTCGACGACATTGATAAAGAATTGTGCGGTGGCAGAGTGGGGTTGGTTTGTCCGGGCCATTGCCAGGGTGCCTCTCGAATTTGCCCTCGTTTGGGCTGATTCATTTGTGATGCCCTCGCCGGTCGCCTTCTCGGTGGCGACTTCGTTTTTAAGTTCAAATCCACCTCCCTGGATCATGAATCCTTCCATGACGCGGTGGAAGATGGTGTTGTCGAAGTGCTCCTTGTCGACATAGCTCAGGAAATTGGTGGTCGTGACGGGAGCGGTGTCCGTGTGAAGTTTTGCTTCGATCGTTCCCATGCTGGTCTCGATAATGATGACGCTTCCACTGAGATTTTTGCGCGTAGAGGCGGCTCGTTCGGACTCGCTGCCGGATCCGGTGTTGCCGGACTTGTTGTCTTCAATTCCACCTTTACAGGAGATGAAGAGAAGCGAGGCAGAGAGAAGAAGTAAAGATTTCATAGTCTGTTCTTAAAGATTGGGAGTCGAAGGTTGCTTGGTGGGTCGAGAACCCCAAGGTAATGTCGATAGCTCCCTAGGTTGCCCCGTTGGGGCTGGGAAAAGGGGGCTTACTTGGCGCGCTTGATCGACTTGATGGTGATGGTCTCGACGGGGACATTCTGCATGCCGTTTTTAGAGGTGGTCTTGGCGGCTTTGATCTTATCCACGATTTCGAGACCCTTTGTCACTTTTCCAAAGGTGGCGTAGCCGCCGCCATTGTTGGGGTAGTTGAGAAAGGCGTTATCAGCAACGTTGATGAAGAACTGGTTGGTGGCGCTGTTTGGTGCTGAGGTGCGGGCCATGGCGATGGTTCCCCGCATATTGGCGGGGGTTTTTTCGCTTTCGTTTTTGATGGGGGCGTTGGTCTTTGTCTTCTTGAAAGTGTCTTTTTCTATCTTGAAGCCACCGCCTTGAATCATAAAACCGTTCATGACACGGTGGAAGATGGTTCCGTCGTAGCTCTTGGAATCGACGTATTTCAGGAAGTTTTCGACCGTGCCGGGGGCGTTTTTGGAATCGAGCTCGATATGAATGTCTCCCATCGAAGTGGATACAACAACGGTGACTTCTTTAGCGGGGACTGGAGCTGGAGCCGGGGCTTTTTCTTTTTTTTCGGGTGCGACAGGTTCGGTGGGCTCCTGTGCAAAGGAAAATGAGGAGAAGAGACCAACGAAGGCGAGAGTGAGGAGTGATTTCATAACAGAGCAGGAGTTTAGGCAATACTAGTGAGCTTGCAACCAGTTGTCGCCATATCCGGTGTCAATTTTTACGGGGACATCGTGGGGGAGAGCAATTGCTGATTCCATGGCTTCCACGATGAGGGGGGGGAGTTCGTCGCGTTCGTCCTTGTGGAGGTCGAAAAGGAGTTCGTCGTGGACCTGCAGGATCATCTTGGATTTGCGGCCTTCCATGAAGCTGTGAATGCGGACCATCGCGAGTTTGATCATGTCGGCTGCTGTTCCTTGGATCGGACTGTTGATGGCGGCGCGTTCGGCATTGGCGCGGATGCTGGCGTTACCGGACTTGATGTCCTTGAAGTAGCGGCGGCGACCGGCGAGGGTTTGCGCATAGCCGAGTTCCCGGACACTCTCGATGGTGTCTTCCATGAATTGTTTGATGGCGGGGTATTGCTCGAAGTAGGTCGTGATGATTTCGCTCGCTTCACTGCGACCGATGCCGAGCCGCTGGGATAAGCCGAAGGCTGAGATGCCATAGATGATGCCAAAGTTGACCATCTTGGCAGTGCGGCGCATTTCGGGAAGGACGTCATCGAGCGAAACTCCGAAAACCCGGGCGGCGGTGGCGGTGTGAATATCGAGGTCGTTTTTGAAGGCCTCAATCATGGCGGGATCGCCGGAAAGGGCGGCCATGACGCGGAGTTCGACCTGGGAGTAGTCGGCAGCCATGAGGGTGAATTCAGGGCTGCGGGGAATGAAGGCCCGCCGCAGTTCCCGGCCCATTTCGGAGCGAACGGGAATGTTTTGGAGGTTGGGGTCGGAGGAAGCGAGTCGGCCGGTCGAGGTGACAAGTTGATGAAGGTGGGTGTGAACCCGACCGGAGTGCTCCGAGCGATGATGCGGGAGGGCGTCGACATAGGTTGACTTGAGCTTGCTGGCTTCGCGGTAACTCAGGATATCCGCGACGATTGTGTATTTCGGTGCGAGGGAGGCGAGGGTTTGTTCGTCGGTTTTGAACTGACCGGTCTTGGTCTTCTTGGGCTTTTCGACGAGCTTCATCTCTCCGAAGAGGATCTCGCCGAGCTGTTTCGGGGAGTTGAGGTTGAAGGGGCGAGCGGCTGCTTTTTCAATATCAACGCTGAGGGTTGCGATTTTTTCGGTGAGGACCTTCCCGACGTCATCGAGGACTTTTTGATCCATTGTGATGCCTTCGGCTTCCATCGCAACCAAGACAGGAAGAAGAGGGGCTTCGATGTCCTCGAGGACGGGAAGGAGGTCGAGGGTTTTGAGTTCGGGGAGGAGCTTGTGGTAAAGCTGGAGGGTGACGTCGGCATCCTCGGCAGCGTATTCGGCGAGGGTCGCGAGGGGGAGTTCAGAGGGATCGAGGTCTCCCTTGGCGGCTTTCTTTTTAGCGGCAGCTGCGAAGAGGTCGTCTTCGTCGCTTTGCTCGGTGGAGAAGAGGTCGACGAGTTTGACGGGTGAATAGCCGAGGAGATTCTCAGCGAGGGAATCCATGCTGTGCTTCTGATCCGGGGCGACCATGGTGTGGGCCAGCATGGTGTCGAAGAATGGGCCGACGACCGCGACATCGTGCGAGAGCATGATGGCAAGATCGAACTTGAGATTGTGGCCGATCTTGAGAGCGGGGGATTTGAAGACGGGGAGGAGTTTTTCCCGAAGGGCGGCCCAGTCGCTGACTGGAACGTAGAAGGCCTCGCCGGGTTTGGTTGAGAAAGCAATGCCGAGAAGGCGGGAGGAGAAGCGGTCGAGCCCATTGGTCTCGACGTCGAAGCAGAAGGTGTCGGCTGCAAGGAGGTTCTCAATGAGGGATTCCAGGTCCTGGTCCTGTCTCTTATACACATCTCCGA
>CAJXVQ010000330.1 GCA_913060685.1 uncultured Verrucomicrobiales bacterium | reverse complement strand
TCTACACAGAGTAGATCGTCGGCAGCGTCAGATGTGTATAAGAGACAGGTCGACGAGTGGATCGATATTGAATCGATGGGAACCTTTTATAGAATCTACGAACAATACGTCGCGCAAAGAACTTAAAGCGAATATTAATCCGAGTAATTAGTTCCCGCAGTAACTGCAGGACCCTTTTTGACTTCGTTGTTTCAGCATCTCAAGGTTCGCCTCATGCCGAAGCCGCGATCGATCATTCCACCCTCTTCCGATGGGACTTTGCCTGATTTGGCGATCTACCACACGACGTCCCGGGTGGGTCATCGGCAATTTCTCTTTCAGTCCGAAAAACCGAGCAGAGCGAGCTAGACTCCCTAAAAGGGAGCCCGCAGGGGTGGGGACACCGGCTGCAACTTGGAATGAACGCCCTACGCATAGGAAAGGCAGCGCTGAGTCAGCACACAAAATGTCGACCGCGCCGTTGACGGATGCGGAGAAATCATTTCGAGTCTCCGGTAAGAACATGAAGCAACTGATCATCCTCACTCTTCTCCTCCTGACCCGTCTGGATGGCGCTGAACCCGGCGGAGAAAAGCCACCCCGGCCGAATATCATTCTCTTGATGGGAGATGACCACGGTTGGGAGGAAGTGGGCTATAACGGCCATCCCTATCTCAAAACTCCTTTTCTCGATGAGATGGCCGCTTCCGGTCTGCGCCTCGATAACTTCTATGCCCAACCGGTTTGCTCTCCCACCCGGGGCAATGTCCTGACGGGTCGGCATCCCAATCGCTATGGGACATTTACTCCCGGCCGGTCACTTCGTCCCGAGGAGATTACGGTGGCCCACCTTCTTCGCGATGCCGGATACGCAACCGGGCATTTTGGAAAGTGGCATGTCGGGCCGGTCAAAAAGGGATCGCCAACGAACCCCGGCGCGATGGGTTTTGAGGAGTGGCTCTCTCATGACAACTTCTTCGAAATGGATCCGGTACTTTCTCGAAACGGCGGGCCTCCAAAACAGTTCTATGGTGAGAGCTCGGAAATCCTCATCGATGAAGCGATCAACTATATCGAGAAGAAGAAAGAATCGGAGGCTCCTTTCTTTACCGTCATCTGGTTTGGCTCTCCACACGAGCCGTATAGCGGATTGGAAACCGACCTGGCTCTCTATCGCGATCTTCCGAAAGAGTATGCCCCGGGAGAAGTCAGTTTGACTTCCAACGAAACCGGGTCGCGTATCAAGAGGCCTCAGCGCGAGGTCTTGATCGAACGCTATGCCGAGATCACCGCGATGGATCGCTCGATTGGGAAACTGCGCAACGCGTTAAAAACACTTGAGCTCAGGGACAACACCTTGCTCTGGTATTGCGGAGACAATGGCACGCCTCCAAGCGGCTTAACAAAATCCCGCTTTCGTGGCGTGAAGGGAAAGGTTTACGAGAACGGCATCCGTGTTCCCGGAATCATTGAGTGGCCCAATGGAATTCCGAAGCCCCAAACTTCGAACGTAAATTCTGTCACCTCCGATATTCTGCCAACCTTATGCGCCCTGGCTGGTGCCAAGACGCCGGAGGTTCCTTTGGATGGGATCAACCTGGTCCCGTTGTTGAAGGGGAAAATGACTGAACGAGGGGAAGCAATTGAGTTCTGGAACTTCCGGGGGAGTCGTTCCGATCGGCCCTACATTGACCCGGAGCTTCAGAAAGGGACCACTCCTTTGGTTAAGAAAATGGGGAAGATCTTCACGCGCAATTTTCGCAACGACCATCACCCTGAGATCAGAGAGAAGGATTTTTTAGGACCGCGGGCGATCCTGAGCGATAACTACAAGTTGGTCGTCGATGGTGACAAGGGCACGGGAGTTGAACTCTTCGATCTCAAGAAAGACCCCGGCGAGAAAAACAATATTGCCGAAGAGCATCCTGAAATCGTTGAGCAGTTGTCGAAGCAATTACGCGACTGGCAAGGCGGCGTGATGAACAGCCTGATGGGGCGGGACTACAAATAATCATCCACCCCGCGGCCAAGGGCCGCTTGTTCATGGATTCGGCTACTTTTCCGGATCGGGCTTTGGCGTGTGGGAAAGATTTCGGATATCGATTCCCCGGGAGGCTAAGGAGAGAGTGATGGAAAGTATTCTCACGTGCCCAATTCTCGACGCCCGGAAATTGAGTGTTAGATTTTCCAAGCAGAAGTCGTGTTAGGGCAGGAGAGCCCGAACATCTCGCGCCCCTCCACCGAGTGAAATCCCATTCACCCAATCCAATCCAGACAACAACGCATTCGAGTCGATCACTTCGAGCCGATCGAATCCACACCATCTTCGAAATAACGATCATGAAACGCTTCCTCTTCCTCACCTTCCTCTTGCTTCAAAGTTCGTCTTCACTGTTCGCCGCTCTGAGTTCAAAAAGACCCAACATCCTCTTCATCGCGATTGACGACCTCCGCCCCGAGCTTGGATGCTACGGGTCCAAACTGGCCCTCACCCCCAACATCGACAAGCTGGCCAGCCAAGGTCGCCTTTTCCAACGCGCCTACTGTCAGCAACCCATCTGCCATCCTTCTCGCACCTCCCTCCTCACCGGCACCCGCCCTGACACAAACGGGATCATTCACAACTACGTCGCGTTCCGTGATCTCAACCCAGACATGCTCACCCTCCCCCGCCACTTTCGGGACCATGGCTACCAAACCTACAACTATGGAAAAATCTTCCATCGTGCCAACGACGACATCGAACAATCATGGTCCGGCCGTTCCAGTTTTAAAGGACTCAATCTCCCCAAACCCGTGGGCTTTGCCAACCCGGAAAATCTCAAGCGTCGCAATCAGCAATTCAAAGCGATGTTCGAGAAATATGGTGAGGCCGCCAAACGTGGCCTTGCCTCGGGTCCCGCCTACGAATCAGCCGACGTCCCTGACACCACTTACCGTGACGGCCACAATACCGCCGGAGCCATCGCCCACTTGAAACGTTTCGCCAAGACTCCCGACAAGCCCTTCTTCCTCGCCCTCGGTCTTTACAAGCCCCACCTCAATTTCACCGCCCCCAAGAAATACTGGGACCTCTACGATCCCGCCAAACTCCCCGCAGGGACTTACACTCCGCGCCCGGAAAACGGAGCTTCCATGGGCCTCCACGCCTCCTTTGAACTCCGTGTCCGACAAGGCATTCCAAAATCCGGCCCCATCGATGAAGACCTTTCCCGCACCCTCCTGCACGCCTATCTCGCCTGTGCTTCCTACATTGATGCCCAGGTTGGCCTCACTCTCGCGGCCTTGAAAGAGACCGGCCTCGACAAAAATACCATCGTTGTTTTTTGGGGAGACCACGGCTGGCACCTCGGCAACATGGGAGTCTGGGGGAAAGCCACCAACTACGAAATCGCCACCCGCGTCCCCTTCATCATCTCCACTCCCGGAATGACCAAACCCGGCACAAGTACGAAGGGAATCGTAGAACTTCTCGACATCTTCCCCACCCTCTGCGAACTCGCCGACCTCCCCAAACCCAAACACCTCGAAGGCAAGTCCCTCACCCCTCTTCTTAAAGACCCCGCAGCCGATTGGGATCATCTCGCGCTCACCCAATACCCCAACCCGGCCCTTCGCGAATGGGCCGCCAATCCCCTCTCAAAGGAAATGCGCGAAACTTTCTTCGGGCCACTCATTGAAGAAGTTGAAACCCGAATCAAGAAGCAGATGGGCGACGTTTGGGACCGTGACCTCTTTGAAAACCACCTTATGGCCTACTCCATGAGAACAGACCGCTATCGCTATATCGAGTGGCGGGATCACCGCGATCCCACCTCAGCCCCGATCTTCACCGAACTCTACGACCACCAAGTCGATCCAACTGAAACCAAAAACATCGCAGCCACTCAACCCAAGCTCACCTCCAGGCTTAGCCAGACTCTCCAACCCTACCTCAAGAAGTGATCTTTCTTCACGCGGGGAGATCATGAATCGTAACCTTTGGCCCCGCCAATTCCTTGAGGTGTGAATGGTGGGTAAAGATCAGGACCTGGGTCTTCTGGCTCAGCTCTTCTAAAACGGGAAGCAAGGCTTTCGTCCGCTCATCATCAAAGGTCATCAGAAGATCATCAAGGATCAGCGGGATGGCAGGATGGTTTTCAAGATGAAGGTCGATCGCTGCCAATCGTAGCGCAAGATAGAGTTGGTCTGCCGTCCCTTCCGAAAGACCCGGAGTCGAGACGGCCTCGCCCCTCGAACGAATTGCAATAAGTTGAGGCTTCTCCTTATCATCGAGCTGGGCCGCCACCCGCTCGAAGGCTCCCCCGGTCAAAGCTTTGAAAAATGACGAAGTCTTCTCAATCATCGGCCCCTGGGTCTTCTGACGATACTCCTCGACCTGCTCCTTCAAAAAATCAATCGCGTAGTGCAGCTGCCGAAATCTCTCCGTGTCTGCCACCACGGTCGCCAAAGCATCGGCTGCCGCTTGCTTTTGCGTCGCGGCAAGATCACTCGCTTTCATCATCTCCTTTTGGGACCGCAGCTGAGAATCGAGATAAGCCTTCGCTTCATCGCGCTCCAGCTGAAGTCCCTCTTCCGCTTGATCAAGAGCCTCCTTCTCACCCGCCAACTCCACCGGGTCATGAGCCGTCAGCTCCGCCACAAAATCCTCGAGGGAACACGTTCCCGCAAGATTCCGGAGCACTCCTTTCTGTTCATTGAGCCGGGTGGTCAGGGCTGACTTTGACTCAACCTGAAGAATAATCGCCTCCAAATCATGGGAGCCCGCTTGCTGAATCAACTTCTCCATAGCGGCGGCATCGCCCTCAAAAGAAAGCGTCACCCCGGGAAGAGATTCCCGCAATTGATCAAGCTGCTCTTGTAAGGTTTGGCCACGGCTTTGCTCAAATTTCGCCTTCTCAAACAGAGCCGCCAAAGCAGGTTCGGAAGCCTCCACCTTAAGGCACTTTGCCGTCGCCTGCAGCACCTTTTCATACTCCTCCACGGCATCCTGGCGGATTTGAAAATCCAACAGTAACTCCCGGGCCTTCATCCGCTCGGTCACCGCCTCCACGGCAGCCTTTGGCGAATGATCCGGCGAAACTCCCGCCGCTTCACAAACCAATATCCACTGCGTTTTTTCACGCTCAAGCTGTTTCGCGAGGGACCGGGCTTCCTGCTCAAGCTGATCTCGCTTCACCTCATTCTTTGTCACCGATTTCTGAAGAGCCTTAAGCTCGCCTTGTTCCTGATTCGCTCGATTAAAAGCGGTCTTAAGCGACCGATGGACCTTCCCAAAATCATCCCCTTTGAACTCTGCCAGAAGACGAGCTTCCTTCTCTTGAAGGATTACGATCTCGGCCTGAATGGCTTCGGCTTCTTCCACGATTTCACAAAGCCTCTCCCAATCGTCGCGCCATTCCAAGAGCGCGATCGGAGTCTTACCAAGCGAATCCGGCTCCCAGCTTTCCTCCCACTCACGAAGCGCTTGCCCCGCCTTTTTCAAATCCAGCGCCAAGTGATCCTGCTTCGACTGCAGCTGGGAAATCTTAGCTTGATGTCCGGCGGCCATCGCAAGGTGATCCGCATGATCGCGCAAAGCATCTGCGATTTCATCCGCCTGTGCAATCGCTCCCGTGAGGGCCTCGTCCACCGATTGTGATTTCAGGATTTCACCCCAAAGGTCATCACGGTCCTGTCGCGACCCGGCGAGATCGGCCTCGGTTTGAATCGCGGCTTGAGACGCCAGGATATCCAGACTGGTCTGCTCCTCCGACAGATGATCGCGAATCTCAGCCAAGCGACTCTCAACTTCACGAACATCCTCACTGAATTTTTCACACTCCCGGCCCGCTGCTTGAATCGTCTTCATCCCCGGAACCTTGAGTGACGCTGGATCGCCGGTGATTTCAAGGCGAGCCGCAAATCTCGCTTGTTCCGAACGGAGGGCCGCGAGCTTCTTCTCAAGCGAGGGCAGTGCCGCTTTCTCTGCCATAAACGCATCCGCCCGCTGGCATTGATCTTCAAGCTCACTCAGATCATCCGGATCGCTGGCTTCCGTGGTCTGAGCCGCAAGCTCGATGCGCAGGTTCTCGAGCGCACGCCCGACCACCTTCGACTGACTCGTCAACTCGTTCAAAGTCTCCGCAGATTCTCTGAGTGAGGTTTGCTCGGCCGCGCCAACCGCAGGGAGTTTTTCGAGATCAGTCTCGGTGAGGCGGTTTTTCAGAGCCGGGAGGATCTCGAGGTGATCCGCATATTGTTCGGCCTTTCTCCGCAGCCATTCGAAATCAGCAGCGGCAGAAATGACCTCCTTAAAGTCTCCGATCTTCTTAAGCGCCTTCTCCGCTCTTTCAATCTGGCCCTTGTGAAGCTCATGAGCCTGCTGACTTCGCACAAGCTGAGCCTGAATATCACGAACCCTCTGTGGAAAGTCAGAAGGCAGCTCCGGCGCTTCAATCTCTGCAAGGTTCACCTCAAGCCCACGAATCGCTTCGAGCACCGGAAAGGCACGGAGGTAGTCCGCGAGCAGTTGCCCGCGCGCGTGATGCGCCCGGTAGAGCCCATTCTTTTGCTCAAACGATTCACTGGCATGTTTCACCTCGGTCTTCAAGAAGCGCCAGGCATTGATGGAGGTGATCTCCGCCCGCGCCGCCTTTTCCGACTCTTTAAATCGCGTAATCGCGGGGAGAATGGTCGTATCTTTTTTGGCCGCTCCCCGGCAAAGCGCGTTCGCCTCGGCTTCGAGTTTCTTAATGGCATCGTCAATTGGAGAACCGCCCAGGCTTGCCGAGAAAAGAGTGGTCCCCAGATCGCCTTCTCCTGAAAGCAATTTGGCCGCACCGGAGCGCAAGGATTCGGTATTCAACCCAAACATGTGTTGGAAAAACTCTTCGTTCACCGACCCCAAAAAAGGTTGCAGTGCAGTGTCCTTGAGAGTGTTCTGCCTCACGTCCAGGAGAGTATTCCTGAGGCCCTTCTTTCTGAAAAATTCCAGCTTACCTGATTCATCCGAAATGCCCGCACCGATGAGTAACTTGGCATTGGCGTGGATGAAATTATCAGAAGTCCGGGATGGCACTCCAAAGAAAAGGTGGTGAATGGCCCGCAGGAGCGAACTCTTACCAGCCTCATTGGCACCATATATTAAGTGAAGATCGTACTTCGATTCCGGGAACTTCAACGAAAAATCCGTAAAAGGGCCGAAGGCGGGAATGGTCAGGGAATCAAAGCGCATCTCTTCAGTCGGTGGTGCTGGTGGCAATGCTATGAAGGACGATGGCCGCAACCTCATCTTTCAGATTGGAGGACTTCTCGAGTATTGCCAGTTCATCAAGAGCGGCAGGCGGAAGCTTATTCTCGAGGGTGGCAACAGCAGCGGGTTTTTGGTCAGGACGAAAGCTGGCGAGAGCTTCCATGACAAGTGCGGTGAGATCATCCCGTTTCGCCAACTCCTCAGGATCGTAGGTCGGAGTGGTGCGTAGTTTGAGACGCTCAAACCACAATTGATCCGGATCAATATCAGCGGCGATGCTGCGGCACTGGGCCTGCCAGCGCGATAAGTCGGAATGCAAAAGACCATGGTGCTCCGAACTTCCGGTGAAAGTCAGCCGCAGAGCCAGCAAGCGATCGCCTACTTCACGGAAAGCCTTCGTAAAAGCATCAGCGATGAGGCCTTCCCTGTCTCTTATAC
>CAJXVQ010000329.1 GCA_913060685.1 uncultured Verrucomicrobiales bacterium | reverse complement strand
ATCTACACAGAGTAGATCGTCGGCAGCGTCAGATGTGTATAAGAGACAGTTGGTGTCGTGACATTGTGGTGCAAATCCGGGAGGCCTCGGATGAAATTGGGCGAGCCGTCGGGATTCTTTTTGACCTGCAGGGGCCTTCGATCCGAACGGGCGATGTCAAGGAGAGGATCATTCTCGAGAAAGGGGATCTGGTGGAGTTTCGGAATCGTGGCACGGAGCCACAGATCGAGAAATCCACGACGGTGAACTACCCGGGTCTCATGTCCGATGTGTCAGCGGGCGACGACCTGACGGTCGATAATGGTGAGCTTTTGATGAAGATCGAGCGGGTCGATGAAGATCGGATTGTCTGCTCGGTCGTTACGGCAGGGAGCATGGGGTCGAGACGGCATATTAATTTGCCGGGTGTCCGCTTGAAGCTGCCCGCCCTGACCGATAAGGATAAAGCAGACATTAAGATCGCCGCTGAGTGCGATGCTGATTTCGTGGCAGGTTCATTTGTGAGAGATGCCGGCCACGTCCGTGAACTCCGGGCGGCGATACGGGCCGAGGGTTGTGATGCCGAAATCGTTTCCAAATTGGAGGATCAGGAGGGCATTCGCCATCTCGATGCCATCATCCGCGAGTCTGACGTCATTATGGTGGCTCGCGGAGATCTCGGGATTGAGGTTCACATTGAAGAGCTGCCCATCATTCAGCGCCGGATTGTGAAGCGCTGCCATCAACTCGGGCGTCGCGTGATCGTGGCCACTCACATGCTCGAGTCGATGACCGAGAATCCCACTCCGACCCGCGCCGAGGTGACTGATGTCTCCAATGCGGTCTACGAGGAAGCCGATGCCATCATGCTTTCGGGCGAAACGACGGTAGGAAAGCACCCGGTCCGCTGTGTCGAGTTGATGGACCGCGTGGCTCGTCGCATTGAGCGATCCGGCGGTTTGGGATACGGGAAAGATGCGGAATTGCGGACTGAGAAACAAAAGACAATTCTAGCCGCCTGTGGTCTCGCCGACTCCATTCCCCAATCGATTCTAGTGGTCTTCACCCGATCTGGAGCCACCGCACACCAAGCGGCACTCCTCCGCCCTCGAAGCCCGATTTTCGCCATCACGCCGGAGTCATCACTCTGCTCCAAGTTCACCCTTTCCCGTGGTGTCCGGTCATTCAAGGTTCGGTTCGAGGACGATCCCCGGGTTTCCATCGCCAGCGCAGTCGATCTTCTCCGTGAGAAACGGGACCTGGAAAAAGGAACTCCCATCATCGTTGTTTCCGAGATTCATCGGGAAGGAACCTCGGTCGACTGTATCATTGTGGAGCACGCCTGATCGATGGGCTGGAGTCGTGGTTTTTGGACTTTGTGAAAAAATTCACAAAGTGTTTGAGGCTTGCGGCTTCAGGGCTATTCTCCTGCCGTAGCCATGACGGACGAAACTCTTACGGTCTCCCACGCCGCCTACGATTCTAAGATCGAGGGGAACATCATTTTCACGCGTCTCGACGCTGCCATTAACTGGATGCGAAAGAATTCGCTCTGGCCCATGCCCATGGGCTTGGCGTGCTGCGCCATCGAGTTGATGGCGACGGCCTCGTCCCGCTTTGACATTTCCCGCTTCGGTGCGGAGGTGATGAGGTTTTCGCCACGCCAGGCCGATGTCATGATTGTGGCAGGCACGGTGACCTACAAGATGGCTCTTGCCGTCAAGCGGGTCTGGGACCAGATGCCTGAGCCGAAATGGTGTATCGCAATGGGCGCCTGTGCTTCCTCCGGTGGCATGTATCGCAGCTATGCCGTGCTTCAGGGGATTGACCGCCTGATTCCGGTCGATGTTTACATTTCCGGTTGCCCTCCACGTCCGGAAGCTCTCATCGAGGGTCTTCTTAAGCTCCAGCGAAAAATCGACACCGAGGAGTCATTTAAAGCGCAAAAGCAGGAGACTGTGACCGCCTAACTTTATCATTTCATGAGCATCGCAAACGACCTTAAGGCTCTCGGGCAGACCAATCCCGTCGAGTTCCGCGGCGAAACAACCATCAATGTGGGGCTTTCCGCTCTCTTTCCCATCCTCGAGCGCTGCAAGGAACTGGGCTACGAGATGCTTCTCGATATTTCCAGTCTCGATCACCTGGATGAGGTGCCTCGTTTTGAAATGGTTTATGAACTCGCCACTCTCGATGACTCCAAGCACCTCAGGGTGAAGACAAAGGTCGCCG
Source organism: uncultured Verrucomicrobiales bacterium (assembly GCA_913060685.1). GTDB lineage: Bacteria > Verrucomicrobiota > Verrucomicrobiia > Verrucomicrobiales > Akkermansiaceae > SW10. The sequence goes on along the minus strand of CAJXVQ010000329.1, from coordinate 5,463 downwards.
AGGGGGTGGACGTTCCTACCGCCGTGAAACTCTGGAAAACTGCCAATTGGCACGAGCGCGAGGTCTATGACATGATGGGGATTAAGTTCGCCGGTCATCCTCAAATGGAGCGTATTTTGATGTGGGAAGGTTTTCCCTACTTCCCACTGCGGAAGGATTTTCCGCTCGCCGGTAAAGAGAGCCTGATGCCCGATGTTGCCTTTAGTGATGTCGCTCCGCTTGAAGGGGGACCATTTGTCACCAGCCCGGGGTCGACCCGTGAGTCTGGCGAGCCCCGCGCGAGGGGCTAAAGCCAGGCTCGTCGTATTTGATCTTTTTCACAGAAGTCGCTCCCATCGCCGGGGCGGCTTTTTTTTGTGGAAAAGCTTTGTCATTGCAGGCATTGACACCCAACTGCGGCGGGCTATTTTCCGCCCAATTCAATTTCCCCCATACTTATGAGCGAACCACAAACACAATCGTTTCAAGCAGAAGTCCGTCAGCTTCTCGACATCGTCATCCACTCACTTTACACTGACAAGGAGATCTTTGTCCGCGAGCTCATTTCAAATGCTTCCGACTCACTCGAAAAACTCCGGCTCAAGCAATTGACCGAAAACGCGGTCTATCAAGCTGACCTTCCACTGGAAATCAACATCACCACCGACGAAGAGGCCGGAACCCTGACCATCACCGATCACGGAATCGGGATGACACGCGAAGAGCTGACCGAGAATCTCGGAACAATCGCCCGCTCGGGCTCGAAGGAGTTTTTGGAAGCTCTTAAGGAAAAAGGCGATGCCAATGCCTCCGTCATCGGCCAGTTCGGAGTCGGATTCTATTCGGTCTTCATGGCCGCTGATAAGGTCGAGGTTTACACCCACTCGTGGGATGAATCAGCCGAAAGTCTTAAGTGGGAGAGCGATGGCCAAACCGGCTACACCGTCTCCGAAGTCGATGAAGAACAGCGGGGTGCCCGCATCGTGGTGTATCTTAAAGAAGACGAAAAGGACTTCGCCAAGGCCGAAAATCTTAAGAGCATTATCGACAAGCACTCCCGCTTCGTTTCCTTCCCGCTTAGCCTCAACGGCGAGCGGGTCAACACGGTGGAAGCGATCTGGCTCAAGTCGAAAAACGAGCTGACCCCGGATGACTACAAGGAGTTCTACCAATATTGTGCGCACGCGGTTGATGAGCCTCGTCATACCCTGCACTTCAGCGCTGATGCTCCCATCAATATCAATGCCCTTCTTTTTACGCCGGATGAAAATCATGAACGTTTTGGTTTCGGCCAAATGAAAGCCGGAGTTTCCCTCTACTGTCGCAAGGTCCTCATCGATGCCGAGCCACAAGGTCTTCTTCCCGAGTGGATGCGCTTTGTCAAAGGAGTCGTCGATTCCGAAGATCTACCGCTCAATATTTCCCGTGAATCCATGCAGGACAGCGCCTTGGTTAAGAAGCTCAACAGCCTTCTCACCAAGCGTTTCATCAAGCACCTCGCCAAGGACGCCAAGGACGCCAAGAGCAATCCTGAAAAATACGAGGAGTTCTTCGAGCGTTTCGGTCGCTATCTTAAAGAAGGCATCGCGACGAGTCACGAAAACCACGAGGCCCTTGCCGATCTCTTGCGCTTTCAGTCCAGCATGACCGAGGCCGGGAAGAACACTTCCTTTGCCGAGTATCTCACCCGCGCCAAAGAAGATCAGGATTCGATCTACTACTTAACCGGGATCGATCGCAACTCGATGGAGGCCGGCCCATATCTTGAGGCCTTCCAGAAGAGGGGCGTGGAAGTGATTTTTCTCACCGACAATATCGATGGCTACATCATGGAGACGCTCCGTGAGTTCAAGGGTAAGAAGCTGGTCAGTGCCGACCGCGCCGAGATTGATCTCGATGAGCTTCCTGACGATGAGAGCAAACTCAGCGAGGAAGAAAGTAAGGAACTGGTCGAGTGGCTCGGGAAAACCCTCGGTGACAAAGTTGAGAGTGTCGATATGGGCAAACGCCTCGTTTCCCATCCTGTTGTCGCTCTCACTCCGCTAGATGCTCCGAGTGGCCAGATGCGCGCCATGATGGAAGCAATGGGACAAGCCGGACCCGAGCCCAAGGCCCGTCTCGAGTTCAATCCCAATCACGAAGTCGTCGCCAAGCTCAATGCACTCCGCAAGGACAACGAGGAAGTGGCCGCCAGAGTCGCCGGACAACTTGCCGACAATGCCCTCATGGCCGCAGGGATGATTAAGGATCCAAGCTCAGTGATCGCTGGGATGAATTCTCTCTTGGGTTCGCTCATGAAGTAAACCCCAGCTTTGCGGGCGCCTCACAGTTCCCCAAAGGGGATCGTCATAACAGCATGGGGCATCGCCCCATGTTTTCTGTGCCGTTGTAGCTTTGTCTGAAGGACAAAGTCATAGGCTCGCTCTATGACAAGGGGCGCCGGCAAAAGGGACTTGTTCAATCTGAGCTTTTTTGCAGTTCTTCCAGCATCCGTTCGAGTCGTGTCGCAGCGTCGCCCGCTGGGAGAAATGCTCCAAGCCGATCTGCCCAGAGGGGAAAGGCCATGGGCGTGAGCCGTTTCGTCTCGATGAGGCGAAACGGGCGATCACGGATGGAGGATAGGGTCTTTTGCAGGCGTTTGATTTCGAGTTGATGTTCGAGAATCTCCCGGCGTGACTGTTCGAGGAGAAGATTCTCCGGATCATAGCGGGTGAAGACTTCGAAGAGGAGATTGGCCGAGACTTGAAGATCACGGGTAGGTTTCCGTTTGCCCGGCATGTCGGGAACGAGGAGTCCGGCGACCCGGGCGACGTAGCGGAATTGACGGCGCGCCATCTCGGCGGTGTTCATACATTCAAGGAGATCTTCGAGCAAATTCTCCGTGCTGAGCGCGGTTTTGAGAATCTCTTCATCAAGAGTGAGTCCGCGCATCGCTCCGAGGCAGAAGCCGTAGTCGTTTTGGGTCACGTTGATCGATTCTCCGGAGTCGCGTGAGAGTCGGAAAGCGACCAGAGCACCGAGTCCTTCGTTCACCAAACGACCGGCGAAGGCATAAACAAAGAGATGTTCGCCCTCGCGGGTGCGGGTGAATTCTATCAGGAGTTCTTCGTCCGAGGGAAGAGCCGACCATGACTTCTGGATGGCGAGAATAGGCGCCACTGCTTTGAGCTCAGGCGAGTCAGCGGGGCCGTGAAGGCTGCGGGCGACGGCGTGGGAGAGTTCGGTGGAGAGAGGCATTTTACTCCCGCCCCAAATTGCGATCTCGCCCTTGGCGGTCTTGGTCGCATTGCGGACGGTCGCGGTGAGTTTGTGGAAGCGAATCAATTCAAGGCGCTTCCCGGCAAAGACGAATTGCTTCCCGATCTTTAGTTTGGAAGCGAATCCTTCTTCAACATTCCCCAAAGTACGGCCACTGCTATATTTGATGAGGACCGAGGTATCGGATGTGATCGTCCCAATATTCATGCGGTGGAGTTGGGCCGTGCGCTTGTTGGTGACGGTGAGAAGTCCCTCGACAATCTCTGCTTTCTGATACTGCGGATAAGCTGAAAGTGAGCCGCCATTGGTGATGAAGCTGATGGCCCAGTCCCATTCGGCTTCGGTGAGACCGGAGTAGGAGTGGGCAGAGAAGATTTCCTTTTTTAAATCGTCGGGTGTGGTCGGTTCGCCGAGTACGAGAGTTGTGAGATGTTGTACCAGGACGTCGAGTGGTTTATTGGGAAGAATGCGACTTTCGATTTCCTTGCGGTGCCAGGCATCGCGGGCGGCCGAGAACTCCACAAGCTCGAGTGCATTGGTGGGGACGCAGATGATACGGGAGATTTCGCCGGGGGAATGGCCGGAGCGCCCCGCTCGTTGGGTGAGGCGGGCGATACCTTTTGGTGATCCCACTTGGATGACTTGATCGACAGGTGAGAAGTCGACGCCGAGATCCAGCGAGGACGTGCAGACGACACAACGGAGGGAGCCGCTTTTAAGACCACTTTCAACGATGTTCCTTTCGTCCCGCGAGAGGGAACCGTGGTGAATGGCGATCTCGTCCGGCCACTCGGGTTTGGCATCCTGGATTTCCTGATACCAAATCTCGGCTTGGGAGCGGGTGTTCGTGAAGAGGAGAGTGGTGCGGGCTTTCTTCAGCTGTTGCGAGACCCGCTTGATAGATTTGGTGCCAAGATGTCCCGACCAGGGGAACGACTCGATCTCATCCGGGATGAGGGTTTCGATCTCGATCTTCTTATCCTGGTTGGCGGCAATTGCCTTGAAGTCGCAAGATCCCATGAGAGGTTTCGCCGCTTCGGTGAGATTGCCAAGAGTCGCGGAGAGTCCCCAAGTACGGAGTTCGGGGAGCCAGGTGCGCAGGCGGGTGAGGCAGAGTTCGGTCTGGATGCCGCGTTTCGTTCCAAGGAGTTCATGCCATTCATCAACGATGACACATTTTAAATGCGAGAGTTTCTCGCGCGTGTCAGCATAGGTCAGCAGGAGCGAGAGGGACTCGGGTGTGGTGACGAGACAGTAGGGGAACTTTTCGCGGAGTTTGGCTTTGCGATACGAGGAAGTGTCGCCGGTGCGGGCCTCAACCGGCCAGTCGAGACCCATCTCTGCGAGTGGTTCGCGGAGAGATTGCAAAGTGTCATTGGCCAGGGCTCGAAGGGGAGTGATCCAGAGGATTTCGCAATGGCGCGGAGATTTACCGGTCGCAAGGGTTTCCGACACCGGACCGAGCCAGACTGAGAGGGTTTTCCCGAAACCCGTGGGAGCGTGAAGGAGGCCGGATTGGCCCGAGAGATAGGTCTGCCACGAATCTTCCTGAAAGGGAAAAGGCTTCCAGGACCGCTTTTTAAACCAGTTGAGAAGATCGGGATGCAGCGAGGCCATGATGGAGAGCTGCAAGAGAATAGGCTCGATTTCACGGAACCCAAGCAAGGGCTTGACCGTTGGGAGTGCTTTGTTAGGTTTCCGCCCGCCGAGGGAGAGATCCAGGAGGGTTGGCTGAGCTCGGTTTAAGGCGCTCGATTCGAAATCGAGTGATGCGCAAGTATCCGTGGGTTCGAATCCCACACCCTCCGCCATATTTTATCAGGGTTCCAGCCCGCTAATACCTTGGGATTGGGGGGGCGAGCCAATTATAGCGAGAGCCACCATCGTTGGTTTTATCAGGGTTTTCTAGGATGGTGTGTTCCATTTGCTCCCCGTTTTTGCTGCCCGCTTGGGTGATGAAAGGGTTGTATTTGAAGTGGAGCTGGTATTACTGGCAGCCCCTGACCACGAAGGTTGGGGGAAAGCGTCCGGGGGCGATTTCGCTGAGGACGAAGGATATCGTGGAGGCAACACGGCTGGCAGTTGACCTGAGCCAGAAAGCAACTTTAGAAAATAGACTCTCGCGGCATAGCTAGCCTTAGGCTGACACGAATGCCCTTCTCTCTAAACACGCATCGTTGGGTCGCCGAGCGGGATTATTCCGGAAGGTGGAGGCTTGGGCGGCCA
>CAJXVQ010000328.1 GCA_913060685.1 uncultured Verrucomicrobiales bacterium | reverse complement strand
CGAGATCAGCCTCGGTCTCGTGGGCTCGGAGATGTGTATAAGAGACAGCGTCTATGCCGTGCGCGACTTCTCCCATTTTCAAAACACCTTCTCGGTCAATATCGTCAACAACTACTTCGAACTCCTCCAACAGAAGAACGTCATCTTCAACGAATACAACAACTACGACTCCCGTAAATCCAACAAGGAATACCTCACCGCCCGCGTGGACCGCGAATCACCCGAAGCCATCGGCGACGCCGAGCAGGATGAACTCCAGGCCAAGAACCGCTATATCAGCTCCATCACCAGCTATCGCAACTCGCTCGATCGATTTAAGATCACTCTCGGTCTTCCCCAAACCACCGACCTCCGTCTTGAAGACAAGGAGATCGACCTCATCCGGGCCGCCGGAGCCAAGCCTCTCTACCTTGGTAGCGAGGAGGCCTTCCGCGTCGCCCTAGGTCACCGTCTCCCCCTGTTCAACCAAATTGACCGTTTCGAGGACAACAAGCGTCAGGTTGCCATCGCCGCCAATCAACTCAAGGCCGACCTCAACATCTTCGCCAGCGGTTCCCTGAAGAGCGATGGAGGCCCCACCGACTACACGGACTTCGACTTCAAAAACGTCCGCACCACCGTCGGACTTCAGCTCGATCTCCCTCTCGACCGCCTCCGGGAACGCAACAACTACCGCGCCACTCTTATCAACTTCGAGTCCGCCACCCGCACTCTCGGACAAGACTTCGACGAACTCCGCAACCTCCTCGACCGCCGCACCCGTGAGCTCGAGCAATTCCGACAGTCCTACCAAATCCAGCAAAACGCCGTCGTCCTCGCCAAAAAGCGGGTCGAAGGAAACCAGCTTCGACTCAAGGCCGGCACCGTCATTTTTCGTCGCCTGAGTGAATCACAGGATGCCCTCATCTCTGCTCAAAACGCCGAGACCCGGACTCTTGTCAATTATCTCGGAGCACGCCTCAACCTCCTCATTGATCTTGGCATTCTTCAATCCGACCAAAAACGCTACTGGCTCAAGGAAAACCCTTCCAAGATCAAGTTCAAGAATGCTCCCCCTTCCCTTGAAGAAAGTCTCCCCCTTGAAGTGGGCGACACCGTCATCCCCCCCAGCCGACTGTTCCAATGAAAGCCCTCCTTCGAAAACAAATTCTCATCCCCGTTGCCGCAGTCATCCTCATCATCGCCGTGATCATCGGTCGTGGTGGCGGCGATGCCGAAAACACCCTCAATCATACCGTGGAGCGGGGCGACTTCGTCATCTCCATCGTCGAAGGAGGAACACTTGAAGCGGTCAATGAGGTCGTCGTCAAAAACACCATCGACGGTGATTCACGTATCATCTGGCTCATTCCCGAAGGAACTTATGTCAAAAAAGACGAACTGCTCGTGAGATTCGATCGAGGCGAGGCTGAAAAGAATGTCGAAGAACAACGTGTCGAATTTGAATCCCGTCAAGCCGCTCTCATAAAGACCGAGAACGATCTCATCATCACGAAAAGCACCGCGGAAAGTGACCTCAGCGAAGCCAGGCAGGCCGTCGACTTTGCCACCATGGATCTGGAAAAATTCGAACAACTCGAGCGCGTTCACAAAACACGGGAGGCCGAACTCAAAATCGACACCGCCGAGGAAGCCCTCAAGCTCGCCCAGCAGCGCTACGAGTGGTCCTTGAAGCTCTCCGACAAAGGATACGAAACCAAAGCCCAGGTCGATCGTGACAAGCTCGAGGTCAGCCTAAAATCCAAGGAATTTGAAACTGCCAAGAGCACGTTTAAGATGCTCGAAACTTTCGATCTTCAAAAGGAATACACCGAATATTCCTCCGCGAAAAAAGAAGCCATCGCCAAGCTGGAGCGCGTCAAAAAACAAAGCGAAAGCAAAATCGCCCAGGACGAAGCCGCCGTGAATTCCGCCAAGATCACCCTCAAGCTCACCAAGGACAGTCTCGCCAAGCGCATCGAGCAACTCGACGCCACCGAGGTCAAAGCCCCTCAGGAAGGTCTTGTCATTTACGCCAAACCCCGCAGCCGCTGGGGCGACGACGTGCAAATCGCAGAGGGCTCGACCGTCCGCAACCGCGCCACCCTCATCTCCATCCCGGACGTCTCCTCGATGAAAGTTGTGGTCAAGATTCACGAATCCATGATCAGCCAGATTAAGAAGGGCCAGAAAGCCTACGTCGTTCTGGATTCCCGCCCCGACGAACGCTTCGGCGGCGAAGTCACCAAGGTCGCCATCCTTCCCGATAGCGACCGGAACTGGGCCAATCCGGATCTCAAAGTCTATGCCACCGAAGTCACCATCGCCGAAACCATCGAGGACATAAAGCCAGGCGTTTCCGCCAAGGTTGAAATCGTCATCGAGGAACTCACCGACGTCCTCACCGTCCCCATCCAGGCCGTCACCACAGTCGATGGCAATCAGCTCTGCTACCGCAGCAATGGAGGCGACCTCGAACCCATTGAAGTCAAAATCGGCAAGTTCAACACAAAATATATCGAGATCAAATCCGGCCTCGAAGAAGGTCAGGAAATCATCCTCAACCCGCCCCTCGACAACCGGATCAACCTCACCGGCGAGACCACCGACGACGACTCCCCGGAGTAACGCCCATGCCCGACTCCGACACAGCCGCCGAGACCACCGAAGTCATTCGCATCCGCAACGTCGAAAAGATTTTTCAGGTCGGCGAAGTTCAGGTCCACGCTCTGCGCGGCATCGACCTCACGATTCAAAAAGGCGAGTTTGTTGCCATCATGGGACCATCCGGTTCCGGAAAATCCACCTTGCTCAATATCCTCGGCTGCCTCGACCGCCCCACCACCGGTGAGTATTTTCTCGGTGGCGGGGATGTTGCGCAAATGGATGACGACACCCTCTCCGCAGTCCGGGGAAAGCGACTCGGTTTCATCTTCCAGTCCTACAACCTCATCGCCCAACTCACCGTTCTCGAAAACATCCAGGTCCCCCTCATCTACCAACAGGAGGATCTCGAAGAACACAAGGAACGCTGCATTGAACTCGGGAACCTCGTCGGTCTCGGCGATCGCCTCGATCACCGGCCCAACCAACTCTCAGGGGGGCAACAACAACGCGTCGCCATCGCCCGTTCACTGGTCAACGAACCCCTCATGATTTTAGCCGACGAACCCACCGGCAACCTCGATTCACAAACCGAAATCGAGGTCCTCCAAATCATCAACGACCTCAACAAACAAGGCCGCACCATCGTCCTTGTCACGCACGACGACATCGTTTCCCACCACGCCCACCGCGTCATCCACATGAAGGACGGTCGCATCGACCGGGAGGTCATCAACCCCGTATCAACCTCACAAGCACACTCCACCCCGGCGATTAGCTCTTAGCGGTTGGCTTTTAGCTCCCCGAACCACCGCCACCAGCAACTCCCAAATCCCGGCTTGGCCAAAGGCCAAATTGATACCAACCCGGGGTTCCCTGAAGGGAAACATCATAGTCAGACCAGACAAACTTTTCCACCTCGCCCACATGATCCAGCTTGCTCCGCCTCCCAACCTCATCTCGTATCGTATCGTCCCTCGCGCCAGCGTGCGCTAAAAGCCAATCGCTAAAAGCCAATCGCCGCCCCCGATTCACATATCGCTCCGCCACCGACCGCCGTGATCTCCTCCCACTTCCTCAACACCGTCCAGCTCGGCATCAAAAGCCTCCTGCTGCACAAGCTCCGCTCGGGCCTCACCATGCTGGGCATCATCTTCGGGGTCTGCTCCGTCATCGCCATGCTCGCCATTGGCGAGGGTGCCTCATACGAAGCCCAGGAACGAATCAAACGACTCGGCAGCGAAAACATCATCGTCAACAGCATCAAGCCTCCCGAAGACAATCAGCAAAATGCCAGTGGCAGATCGTTTTCGGTGGAATACGGAATCACTTACAAAGACGTCACCCGCATTCAGGACACCATCCCCGGCGTCGAGCGCGTCGTCCCCATGCGTATCATCCGCGAAAATATTCGCTTCGATCGCAGCCAGGAATCGGGCCAGGTCATTGGCACCCTTCCTGCCTATTCCCTCGTGCAAAATGTCGACCTCGTCGCCGGTCGCTTTCTCACCCCGACCGATGAACGATTCCAACGCAACGTCTGCGTCATCACCGAGGATCTCGTCCGCAAGCTCTTCCCCTATCAGGACCCGCTCAAATCCTCCGTCCGGGTCAAGGAAAGCTACTACGATGTCGTCGGTGTGGTTGATGAAACCGGCACCGCCAAACAACGCCCCCAGATGGGTGACAGCCAGAGCGAAGCCGTCGACAACAACATTTACATTCCCCTCTCCACCGCCCGCTCCCGCTTCGGCGAGATGCTCGTCAAGCGAAGCTCTGGAAGCATGAGCGCCGAGCGTGTCGAACTCCACCGCCTCATCGTCCGCATGACTGATCCCAATGCCGTCATCTCGGGTGAGCAGCAGATCCAGCACCTCTTAAATCACTTCCACGAGAAAAAGGATTTCGAACTCATCGTCCCCCTCCAACTCCTCCGCGAAGCCGAAGCCACCAAGCGTATGTTCAACATTGTTCTCGGCTCCATCGCCGCCATCTCTCTTCTCGTCGGTGGCATCGGCATCATGAACATCATGCTGGCCACCGTCACCGAACGCACCCGCGAGATCGGCGTCCGCCGCGCTCTCGGAGCGAAGCGCAAGGACATCATCGTTCAATTCCTCATCGAAACCATTGTCCTCTCCGTCGGTGGTGGCATCATCGGCGTCCTTCTCGGAATCCTCGTACCCTTGTGCGTCTCGTACTTTACCGAGATGAAGACCATCATCACCGCCTGGTCCGTCTTCCTCGCCTTCGGCATCTCGGGACTCACAGGAATCATCTTCGGCATCTACCCCGCCTCCCAGGCTGCCAAGCTCGACCCCATCGACGCCCTCCGCCAGGAGTGATCTCTCGGACAATACGGCCGCCCGGAACGGATCGACGTCAAAATGAAAAACGTGTCGCCGCCCCCAACGCCAACGGCGTTTCATCATTGAGCTCCGGGTTGTCACAGTGAAACGAAGGCTACCCGGGGTGATGTCAATCGAGACTCTCCAAGACCAACGGTGTTGTGTCACAGCCCGGACAGCCCCATCGCATATCCTCACCCTTGCAATCCCTCCCGCCTTGGCATATCCTCTGTCATATGCCAGACGCCAAATCCCGCACCGTCAGCCTCTTCCGCAATGGAAGAAGCCAGGCAATTCGTATCCCGAAGGAATTCGAATTCGACGCAGAACAAGCCATCATCACGCAATCCGACGATGGCGTCAGTCTAACTTTGACCCCTGAGCCGAAAGTCAAAAATGAAACGCTTGCTGATGTCTTTGCCCAATGGGCGATGGAAGACGACAAGGATGGGCCCGTCGAATTTCCAGATGTTGATGCGAGCTTGCTCCCATTGGACGATATCAACTTCGACTCTGTCTCAACCAAGTAATGCGCTTTCTGTTGGACACAAACATTGTCTCCGAGGGGATTCAGAAACCCCGGGGACGACTGGCAAAGCTCATTGCGAAACACGGAGATAAAGTCGCCTTGAGCACAATCACGGCGTGTGAGTTACGCTATGGTGAATCAAAATTTCCGTCCGAACGACTCAGCGGGCGAATCGGTTTTTATCTCAAAACGTTTCCAATCCTCCCCCTCCACCCGGGCGTCGCTACCATCTACGGAACCATCCGCGCACAGCTTGAAAAAGCCGGAACTCCCATCGGCCCCAATGACCTCCTCATCGCCGCCCACGCCCTCCACCAAAAACTCATCCTCGTCACCCGCAACGAAGACGAATTCAAAAGAGTCCCCGGCCTCAAGGTCGAGAATTGGTTCTAGCGCTTCCCTCCGGGTGACTTGATCTCCTCAATTCAAAAAAGAAATCACATTATCCGGCCCGCCCATTTCTTGAAAAGGAGGGTCTTCCCGGCACATTTCTGCAAACAAGATGTCTGGAAAAAAGGAATCGCCGTAATTGGTCGGGACATGATTCAAAGGCTTCTCGGCGTCTTCCAAATATTTCACCTCGGGCCGTTCCACGATGTCATCGATGCAATACATCTGCTGGTTTTGAAAACTCGCCAGGCTCCGCGCCGCACCGCTGAGGGTTTGGGCCGTCAACTCGATCTTTCCAGGACGGGCCACTTCATTCTGATCAAAGGCCCGCATGATGGCCGTGTGCACTGCGGTGAGAAAGCGCTTGGGATCTTTGCCCGGGATCCGGATCAGGACGGAATACCGCGTCAGCTGATTCGTGACCATGAAGACCTTCTCCTTCGTCCCTTTCATTCCAAAACACTCTTCGCAACGCCAGTTTGAGAACCAGCGATGCTCCGGTGACTCCCAGTCACCACTCCATTGCGCCAACTTCACCAGTTGTGGCGGTTGAATCCCCACGAATTTGGAAACCTTCGCACTGAGAAGAAGATTCAAGACCAGACGTCCCGTCCCCGGGATCACCTTGGGCACCGGGGATCCCCCCGATCTCTTCGTCAAAGCCTCATCATCCCACATTCCGTATTCATCAAAAAGGTCCTCGGGCTCCCATTCCGGATCGTTGTAGCAACTGGCCCTCAGGCACCACTTCTCCAAATCCTGATCAAGATGCTTGTGCAAGTTCATGAGGTCTTCCGCCTGGATCATCTTCGACTCCCCCAGGAACCGAAGCCACAACCGAAACGATTCCACATTTAACTTCACCGCCCTGGCATCGGACCACATACATTTACGGATGAACCAATCTCCCACAAAGGAGGGAAAAGAGCTCACTCCCTCGACCAGATCCTCGCTCTCATAACCGAGCAGGTAATCATTCCCAAAAAATCGGAGCCGGTCGGCATGCTCGTGAGCCTTCGTCTTCCCCATCTTCTTCTTGAGAATGAGATCATTGGTGAAATGAGCCAAATGCCCCTCGTTCACCTCCGTCAAACGCGCCACCATCTCTTCGTAGTTTTCTTCAGCCATCCCGGAAATAGCAAAATCCTCCCGGGCCGGTCTGACCAGCAAAAAGAAACCCTCGCGTCGGTATTTCGACAAGGGCCGGACGAGGACGCCCCCCCCTCAAACCAAGCCCCCACAACCACGACTTCAATGTTGAACGTTCGACGTTGAAAGTTGGACGTTCAAGCCCTTCACTCTTCTCAATTCCCCCCCGCCCCTTGAGCTGTTATCCTATCACCAAGCCCGACAGCCTTTCATCCCTAAAGCTTCAGCCTCAAGCCTCACGGCATCATGCTCCGTAAAATTCTTCTCCCAACCATTTTCGTTCTCCTGGCCTACGGCTTTTGGATCAGCCCTGACTTCAAGGAAATCGCCGCCGGGGTCGCCATCTTTCTCTTTGGCATGCTCAGTCTCGAAGAAGGCTTCAAGGTCTTCACCGGTGGAGTTCTCGAGAAACTCCTCAAAAAGACCACCAACAAGGTTTGGAAAAGCCTCGGCTTCGGCATCGTGAGCACCTCGCTCATGCAATCCAGCTCGCTGGTTTCCGTCATCACCATTTCATTTTTATCCGCCGGACTCATCCCCTTGATCTCGGGGGTGGGCATTATCTTTGGAGCAAATCTGGGAACCACCACCGGGGCCTGGCTCATCGCCGGACTCGGCCTCAAGGTGAAAATTTCAGCCTACGCCATGCCCTGTCTCTTATACACATCTCCGAGCCCACGAGACCG
>CAJXVQ010000327.1 GCA_913060685.1 uncultured Verrucomicrobiales bacterium | reverse complement strand
TCAGATGTGTATAAGAGACAGCCCTCGCCCTCCTCGCCCTCCTCGCCCTCCTCGCCCTCCTCGCCCTCCTCGGGCAACTCCCGGCAGCCCACCAAAAAGCCATCGCCGGAGCCCGCAGCGTCATGCCCGGCATCAGCGCATCGTAACGCTCTGCCGCCACCACAATGACCAACCCCTCGCCCAACGCACCTCCATCGGCAAAACACTCAATCGCCCTGTTGCCAAGGAAGCACCTTGGAGTGATTTATTTGAGTACTTCGAAGAGATTACTAAAGTCATCCGTCCAAAAGAGCTTTTTGGGCACCGTTCGTTCCCATTGGAAAAGCCGCTTAGCCTTGAGAAGTTCCTGGCTCAACGATAAATTTCGGGTGATCATAATCCAGTCGGCACTGTCGGCAACGCCGCCGTCGGAAGGGGAAGTCAGTCTTAATGCGGCCCACCTTTCCTCTTGAGCAAAAATTCGCAAGGGATCTGAAAGGTCAACGTGTCTGTTGGTGATGTTCACAAGCAGAACGCCCTCTTTCTTGAGGTGCTTGAGGTAAAGATCAAAGGCCTCCTTCGTGAGGAGATGCATCGGGATGGAATCGCTACTGAAGGCATCGATGATCAGGATGTCGAAGTTGTTTCCCCGCCCCTCTGAAAGTTCTCGCTCCAGGGAAATGCGGCCGTCGCCGAGAATCACATCGACTTCACCCCGGCAATCTTCGAGATAGGTGAAATGGGACTTGGCAAGATCGAGCACCTGTTGATTGATTTCATAGAATCGGAAACGGTCGCCGGGTAAGGCGTAGGTCGCGATGGTGCCAATGCCCAAGCCTACCACGCCAACATGCATCGGTTCGTTTCGATGCTCGAATCGTTGCGGAATGAACTCAAAAGTGCCGCCGAGGCCAGTGCTTTCGGCAAAGTAGGTCGTTGGGATTTTTCTCAACTTGGGGTCGACGAATTGAAGCCCATGGTTGATCTGCCCGTGGTAGAGGGTACGATAGACTTGGCCTGTCTCGGCGCGCGATTCCAGCACCTTTAAGACCCCAAAAAATCCGCGTGAGGAACTGATAACGCCCTTCTTTTCTTGTTGGATCTGGGTGGAGAGACTGAAGGCCATGAAGGCCAAGGCGGAGCACCAAAGGAGTCCCCCCCCCCACACCAGGGCGACCTTGGGGAAAGACGCCGTCCTGGAGTTCGAGGACAACCCACGACGCCAGTTCAGAAAAACGGGGTAGAGCTGCCACGTGATCAGGGCGGCCAGCAGAAGGAGGCCCACCTGAAGCTCGTAGTATGCGTCGAAGATTTGGGGCGCGACGAGGTTGACGAAAATTCCACCCAGGGCCCCGCCTACCGAAATGGTAAGATAAAATTCGGTGAGATACCTCGAGGTGGGTTTCAGGCGAACGATTTCACCATGACACACCAGGCATGCGAAAAAGAGGGCACTGCAGTAGACTACGATTTGCCAGAGATAGGACCAACTCCCCGATCCGAAGGAGGAGTTTAAAAGGACGATGACCATGCCCACGGAAAGCGCCGCCGCCGGAATGACGAAGGGGCGCGCATACCAGCGTGAGTGGTCGAAGGCAATGATGAAGGAAAGAAGGTAGAGAGAAAGCGGGATGGCCCAGAAAAACGGAACGACGGCGACATCCTGGCAGATCTGGTTGGTCACCGAGAGCAGCAGGACGGACCCACAGGCACTGAACAGAATCCAGCGCAGATAATGCGTGCGATTAGGGATGAGGCCGGACTTCGCCCCGTCCTGGACGTCCGCCTCATTGCTCGTTTGGGAAGCGTCGACCCGTAATCTTCCAAAAAGAAAGGAGGTCGCGAGGAGGACAATGGCATACACCCCAAAACCAGCGGACCAGAGAAGCGATTGCCGGGAGACCGTAAAGACAACTTCGAAAAGGAAGGGGTAGCTGAGAAGGGCGAGGAGGCTCCCGACATTGGAAACGGCGTAGAGGCGGAAGGGAGAGCGGTCCGGATAGACCCTGCTGAACCAATGCTGTATCAGGGGGCCGCTGGCGGAGAGAATCACGTAGGGCATCCCTACCGTTTGGGCGAGGAGCTTGAGGATGCCCAGAATGGGTTGGGTGTCTTCGGGGCCTGGCTTCATCCCGGGGTCCGGAGTGATGGGCAGGGCGAGAAGCGCAAGAACCACCAGCGCGAAATGGAGCCCGATCTGAAGGCGGGGACGATTTCGAAAGGCGGTTACGACAAAGTGGGCGTATCCGTAGCCCACGACCAAGCCAAGTTGGAAGAAGAGCATACAGGTGCTCCAGACGGAAGGACTCCCACCATACCACGGCAGGATGTAGCGGGCGATGATCGGCTGGACCTGGAAAAGGAGGAAGGCACTCAGGAAGACCGCCAAAATGAAGACGGCCATTCCGTTCGATCCGGTGGATTCTTGGTTTTTTTTGCTCATGGGTAACTGGATGCTCAATATTTTGGGATCAGGCGCTCAAACCGCTCGGCGGATGGCGTGTCCTCAAGGACGCGATAGCAATGGGCACAGGCCCGGATGGAGTCCATCTCGGAGGGCTTGATTTTATGAGCCTTGAGAAAGAGAGGGAGCGCTTTTTGGGGATCCTTTTTGACGAGGAGGTAGAAGTTGGCCCCGTTCATCATCAAGTCCCAGTCGTCGGGAAACCGGCGAACGCTCTCAATCACCGTTTCTTCGGCCTCGGCGTAGAGTTTCAAATCGACCTGGAGCAGGAGGAGTTGCGTCCACGTTTCCGGGACCGGATTGGCGACCCGGGTCGCTGCCAGGAAGCTCTCAAGCGCTTCCTCCGGACGCTCGAGGCGCAGCTGCATCAAGCCCATCTTGGTAAGCGGCATCCCTTCGTGAGGTGCTTTTTGATGGCCGATTTGGTAATAACCGAGTGCTTTTTCCGGATCATCCGGCCGGAAGAACTCACCATAGTGAACGGGAGCCAGGGCACTCCCGGGATTCACGCGCATTTCATGACCAAAGAGGGTTTCGCTGTTCTTCCACCGCGGAAGGTGCTTTTGCAACAGAACCAGATGAGTCACGACAAGCGCGGAAAGAGCCATGGGCAACAAGAGAGGCCTGGAGCAGCGGGTGAACAGGATTTTGGCGGCCCCTACCAAGATCATGATAAGGCCAATCTGCGGAAGGTAGCTGTAGCGATCGGCGACAAAGTAATGGCTGATCGGGATGATTCCGGAGACCGGAAGCCAGAGCACGGTGTAGACGAGAGCTCCCAGCGGGACGAGCTTGTTTCGCCGACCCAGCCCAATGACGGCAGGGAGAAAGATGCCGAGAATAGAGAGGGAGACAATGAAAGGGACCTGTGAAGTGGGTGGAGTGAACAGAAGCTGGGAGGGAATCGGAAACGAGAAGCGGGTGAGATAAAAGGTGTAGCTCATGACGACCTGCCGGAATCGTTCGAACCCCGGGTCGGTGCTGCCCACCTCACTGAGGGTTCCTTGATTTCGAAAAAAGACGACCAGGGCGGCAACTCCCACCGCGACAGCAAAAAAGGGCGCAAGTTGGCGAAGGGAGGACAGGCTGGAAGAGATGATTTCCCCGGGCTTGGGAGCAAAGAGAATCAGCAGGACGAGAGGCAGAGCGAGGACGCTGGGCTTGGCCAGAGCGGCGGCGAGGAAGAAGAGCAAGCTGGCGATATAAAGGGCTGGAAGCTTTCGGGCACGGGAATGCCACTCGGTGAAACAGAGGATACTGGCAAAGAAGAAGGCCCCGGAAAGGACTCCTTTGCGCTCGGAAATCCAGGCCACGGATTGCACGTTTTGAGAGTGAAGGGCCCACAGAAGGGCGATCAAGTAACTCCACCCGAGGGAGTTGGTCAGCTTCAGGGAGATCAAAAAGAGCAGGCTCGCTGCCAGCGCGTGCCAGAAGACGTTCATGGCATGATGCCAGGTCGGGTCGAGCCCGAAGAGAGAGACGTCAAGCTGGTGTGAAAGGGAGGTAAGAGGGTTCCAAAGGTTCACTTCGCCCGGCGAGGCAAAGGCCCATTTCAGGTTCTCCCGGCTGAGGCCGGTGTTGACGTTCGGGTTCTCGATGATGAACTCGGGGTCATCGTAGGTGATGAAGTCGAAGGTCAGTGAGGGTGCGAAGGCAAGGAAGACCACTCCGAACAGAAGACACGCGTGGAGCCAACGCGGGATCCTGGCGAGACGATCGGAGGCAGGGGGGGACGGCTTGGTTTCCATCAGGCACTCGGGTCGTCGGACGGGGTTGGACCCTGATCCTTTGGGGAAAGGATGGGATTGGGGTTGAGCCAGGGAAAGTTCCAATCCGGATGATTCCAAAAAAGCGTTTTTTCAGCATCCGGACGGTAGGGCGCGTCGGCAAGATAGGAGACGAGTGCGGATTCACTTCCCGTGACAAGGAATCCGTGGGCGCAGCCCATGGGAATAAAGAGTTGGTTTTGTGCCCGGGCATCGAGGTCATAGACCGCGAACTGCCGGTAGGTCGGCGAGTCCGGGCGGAAGTCCGCGATGATGTCTTGCAGGGTTCCTTCGAGGAGAACAAGGAATTTGCTCTGAGGAAAAGGGTCCTGATAATGGAGACCGCGCAGGGTGCCGGGATGAGAGCGGGAGATGTTTTGTAAGACCCAGGAAGACCGGGAGTCGTGTTCGTTCAGGGCGGGAAGGAACCATCCGCGTTCATCGTGGATCTTGGGTCTGGCAGACAGGATGACGCCGTGGATGGTTTCAGTTTGGCGGTCCATGTTTAGGGGAGGAGTGAATCGGCGGCGACCTGCCCCATGCGCATGGCCTGGTGCATGCCAGGAAAAGCAAAGGCTCCCTGACGCCCGGTGCTGCGGAGATGATCCTGCGAATCCAACCAGTGCTGAACGATATTGAGGTGTTTCTCAAAATCGAGCCGATAGATCGGGTAGCCGTGGGGGTTGGTGAAATGATGCCACTCGGTGATGTCATCGGGATGGCAGATTCCCTCGGCGGTAAGGTCGGCGAGGACGCTTTGCCGGGTTTCCGGAGTGTCATTCCACTTGGAATCGAGACGATCACAGGTCATTTCCACGATAAGAACGGTATGGTCGGGCGGGGTGATTTTCAATCCGGCATTTTTGGGTTCGCCGACGCGATGGAAGATGCGGTTGCGGTAATAGGTGTAGAGCCCTTCCAGGCACTTCTCTTTGCTTACGAGGAGTCCGTAGGTGGCGATGGGTTTATAGTGGAGGTGTTGCGCGGCGGCGCGGACGGCAGCGGGAGCATGAGCGAGACAGTCGATGAGGGAGGGAAGAGGGATGGTGGAAAGGAGCCTCTGGTAGGGGACGGTTTGGTCGGAGAGGTGAACGTGGGTTGGGCTGATTTTCGAGATCTTGGCTCCGTAATGGATGATCCCGCCCAGTTTCCCGACCTCGCGGGCAAGCACCCGGGGGAGGGTCTCAGCGCCGGTGGCGGAGTAGTGCAGGGTCTCGTCGGCAAGGGCACTTTCCACGATGCTACCTTTCGATTTTCTATCGAGAAAGCGGGGAAGGCACTTTTTGACGAGATCGAGAACATTGAGCCGGGGCATCTTGCGGCGAACGAATTCGGCGGAGAGCTCACTGGGGTGAATGTTCCAGTATTTGTGAGTAAAGTCCTCAAAGAAGAATCTGTAGAGGGGGGCTCCATAGGTGGCGATGAGGGCGTCCTCGGCGGTGAGGGCTGCCGCCTGCGTATGCTTGAGGCGATTTTTGACCTCGGCAAGGGTGAGGCCAAAAGTGCAGCGGACGAGCTGGAATGGATTCATCCCGGCGAGGATGTCCAGTCCCTTGAGCGGGTAGCGGAAAGAGCGATTGTTCCAGCGGATGCGCGCGTCAAGAGTGACGGGGAGGCGTTCCTCCGCCATCAGTTGGGCCAGGTCTTGGTAAATCCCGGCGTCGGCGGCGTGGAGCATGTGCACCCCTTGGTCAAAGTGATTGGCTCCTCGCTTGAATCCGGCAGCGAGACCACCCGGGTGCTCGTTTTTTTCAATGAGAGTGACGCGGGCCCCTTGTCGGAGAGCGGTGAGGGCGGCGTAGAGTCCACAGACCCCGGCTCCCAGAATGGTGAGGTGTTCGGGACGGCTCATCGGACAGGGGCATGGTTGCCGGGAGTCCGGTAGAGGTCGATCATGGGAGAGGAAAACGACGGAAGTTGATCCCAGGTAAGCGCTTCATCGGCCTCAATCGAATGCGAGAGCCGGGCCGGTTGGCTTTCGGAATCGAGGAGAGCGATGGGAACCCAGTTGTTCTTGCGGGCTTCTTCACAGGTGGCAATCATCCCGTAGAAGTGATCACCGCCGATCCCGTGGGGGATGAGGGTTTCTACCGGAAGGGGTGACTTGGCAAAGGCGTAAACATCAGTGATCCGGCCGGCCCATGGTTGAAGAATGGGATCACGGTGGAGGAAGGTCTGAGCAATCGCGGTGGTGGTTTCCATGTGACACAAATGGTAATCACGCTTGAAGAGATAGTAGGGACCACTGCCGATTTTATAGTAGTCGAGATAAGGCTGCTGGACCGGGTCCTCACATTTCCCGATCACATAGACCCCGCTGCCGGGCTCTGCGCCGAGGATGTAGTCGACTCCCCCATTCAGGCTCGCCAAGTGATCGAGATCGAAGGCTTGCAAGACTCCGTCGACATGTGGAATAGCGGGCCCGATCATGCCGATCCGGGCCGGAGGAAGATCGAAGGCATTGGCGAGGAGGGCCATCTCGATATTCAGCTTGGTCCCATCGGTGAAGGCGCAACACTTCGATGGCGAGATATTTCGCTTCGCGGCCTCGTGAATGAGTTCCGCAGCGGTGGCATGGCGATTGAGAAACCCCTTCACGTTGCCGGCCTGAATGATATCGAAACCCCAAAGCTGAATCTCGTGGATCATGCGGGCCAGCACGCCATGTTGGTCTCCGGCGTCGGAAGTGACGACGAGGTCCTTGGTCGCGGCCAGCTTGCAAAGGTGGGGGCCAAAGACGAGATCAAGCTCGGCATTCATAAGAACAACATGGGTGTCGTTCTCAAGGGCGGACTGACAATACCGGTAAGCAGACCAGATGCTACTGGAGGCTTCTACGAGAACATCGACGGGATCCTCCTGAAGGAGCTGGCAGGCATCCGACCCCACGGTTTTGACACCGGTCCTGTCGGCCAGACCCCGGGCGCTTTCAGATCTCCTGGCGACGATCCACTCGAGGCTCATTCCCGGCGTGAGCGAGATCTGATGAGCGATCCCTGAACCCATGCAGCCCGCACCCACTAATCCGACACGAATGGGTTTCGGTAGGTTTTTTAGGGTGCGAATCATGGGAGAGATGGCGGCGATCCTAATCTTATCGTATTCAATCGGAAATCGGTGCGAGCTTCCAAGGGAATCCTTTTCTTTTCAATGAAGAAAGTCGAGGATATTGATGGTTCGCCGCATCATCGTAAGTCTTCTTCCGGGGTCAATCGAAACGCTTGAAAAGACTGTTAAAGTCATCCGTCAGAAAAAACCTTTCTCGCTTCAGAGCGGGCCCAGGGAGTGATCCGGCCGGACGGCACAAGGCTCCCTGCAAAGGCCTCGTTCCTGGTCACAAGGACCCGGATGGATCGGTAGGGTATGACCACGAACACAAGTTTCGCACCATTGCGCTGGGGAGCCTATGGAACCGGGGGGCGATGCAAAAGGCACGACAATGTCGTCGATGGTGTTGCTTTCTTAAATTCGGTGCGGCGGGTGGGGCACGC
>CAJXVQ010000326.1 GCA_913060685.1 uncultured Verrucomicrobiales bacterium | reverse complement strand
CGAGATCAGCCTCGGTCTCGTGGGCTCGGAGATGTGTATAAGAGACAGCCTTTTGGAAAATGAACCAACCACCGCCGATGAGGACGAGGGCACAGAGGGCCATCATCAGTCCGGGACGGAACTGGCGGACGCCGTCGTCGATGGGTTCAAGTTTGCTCATTTAATGCGCCTGATGGCTGAGTTGGCAGAGTAGCAGAAGATGATGAGCGCGAAAAGCGCCTGGCCGGTGACGAGGATGGCGAGAGCCCAGAAATCCAATCCAAAGACATCACCGAAAGAGAAGCGGGAGGATCCGAGTTGATCAAAGACGGAAGTGGCGTGCCGGGTGGAGGCAAATAGGCTGCCCATGAAATTCCCTTGCTCGATCCAGGTGAAGCCTGAGTAATCGACACTTTCGAGAGCGAGACTGTGGAAGGGGTGGGTGAGGGTGTCGTCATTGGCCTCGCCAGCGAAGCCGGTGGCGTATTTGCTGAGGAGGACGTGCGGGAGGAGAATAATGGGCATCATCGCAACCGCTCCCCGCTCTGTTTTGGCGAAGGTCGAGAGGAGAAGTCCGATCATCGCTCCCGAGAAACAAACCAACCCGAGCACGATGAGGTGGGAAATGAAGTCGCGCGAGTCGAACCAGTTCGAGGCCGCTACGGCATCGGGATCGATCTTGAAAAGCGACACGAAGAACCAATTCGCGCTGCAGAGGAGGAGGGTGCTCATCAGGACCATGAAAACGGCGAAGGCGGACTTTGCGTGGAAGTACGAAAACTTACCGAGTCCGCTCAGTTCATCGATGGCGTAGAGATTACGGGTTGAAACAATTTCCCGGATGGTCAGAGACATGCCGATCCAGAGGGCGGCGATGGTGAGGAAGAAATTGATAAAGCGCGGGCTGTTGCCGCCGTGGAGCGATTGCGTGAAGACGATGAGTCCTGCCAACAGGATGGGGAGGGCAATAGTGACCCGGGCGGCGCCGCCGTCGCGGAAGGACTGGCGGGCGGATCGTTTGAAGATCGCGCCGAAATGTTGAAGGTTCCACCAGTCCTGGCTGGTGTCGGGGGAGTCCGAGTAATCTCGGGTTGGGATTGTGGTGATCGCGGTCGTTTGCTCGAAGAGTTCCGCTTCGGGCGTGGATTGGAGAAGGGTGGCAACGTCGTGATGATCGGCCTTGAGGCGGCCTTCTTTTTCCATGACCAGGATGCGGTCGCAAACGGCGAGGGTGCCGGGGAGGTGGCTTGTGGTGACGATGGTGAGCTGGTGGCGGTCGCAAAGATCGCGCAGGAGTTGCATGACCTCGTGTGCCACGGGAAGATCGAGTCCGCTGGTCGGTTCGTCGAGGAGGAGAATGCGGGGTGCCGAGCAAAGGGCTCTGGCCAGGGAGAGTCGACGTTTTTCGCCACCCGAAATTCCGGCGACCGGTTTCTTGAGGAAGTCCCCGGTGAGGCCCACTGATTTGAGGATGGCAACGGGATCGGCGTCGTGTCCGGAGAAGGTGAGGGCTTCCTCGAGGATTTCTCTTACTTTGGCAGACTCGGGGAAGAGATCCTCTTGGGGAACATAGGAGAGAATCTCGAGGAGCGATTGGTGATTGCAGCCTGAGATGCGGGTGGCTTTGTCTCCCTCGATGATGGAGACGATTCCAAGGTCGCCGTTTTTTCGGCTGGGAGGCCGAAGGCCGAGGGTGCGCAGGAGGGTGGTTTTGCCAGCACCGCTGGGGCCAATGAGACCAACGAGGGAGCCCGCCTCGACATTCAGTGAGAGGTCGTTGAGGATCGCGTTTCCTTTCTCCCGGATGGTGAGGCCCTCCACCTGTAAGCCAACGGCGATCTTCATTATCGAGTGGTTTTTTCGCCGTCAACGAGCTTGCGTGCTTCCACCGGATCCTTGGTGGCGTAGCCCTTGATCACGACGCGATAGCTGGGCTCCGATTTGAATTTCTCCTCGAAGAGAACGTGGTCGGTGCTGCGACGCTCGAGCGAGACGGCACCGGTCAGGTTACCTTCCACGATGGTGTGGGTCTTGATGTTGTAGTAGAGGGAGCCACGTGCGGCCCAGGTTCCGAGGACTTGGGTTTTGTCGCTGGAGCCGGAGAAGACGACCTTGCCCTTCACGATTTTGAGGCGGGTTTCGTTTCCGTAGGTTGAGTCGCGTTTGAAGGTGAGCGTTCCGCTGACATCGAGGTCGCCGCTGGGAGCGAGAAGGTGGGCGATTGTCTTGACGTCGACATCCCATTCGTCGGGTCCATCGGGATCAGTGTCGGGGATGAGATAGGCTTCGCTGTAAACGGAGAAGCTCTTCATGCGCTCTTCCTGCTCCTTGGTGAGGGTGGCCTTGGTCTGGAAGTCAACGAGTCCTTCTCCCGCTTCATAGGTGTATTCGGCGGTGAGGCCTTCGTAGGCTTCGAGTGGTTGGAGTTTTGCTTCGAGCAAATGCTGCTCAATGCTCTGACCGGTGGCGGCGGTGACGGCGAAATTAACTCGCGAGAGAATCTTTTGGCGGTTCTCCTCGCTTTTAAGCCATTCGGCGGCTTTTTCAGTGGCGAGATTGGCGGCGATTCCGCTCGGGCCGGTGAAGAGGAATTTCTTGGCGGTCGTGCCGAGAATGCCAACGGCGGGAGGGAGATCGAGGTTGGCATCGGCGAGTTCAAGGCGGACTTCCAGGTCGCGGGCGGCGAGGACCTCCATGCCCACCACCACTTCGGAGTGATCGGTGTTGACCGATTTCACCTCGCGGACGATGTCAATTTCACCTTCGTGAACCAAGGTCACTTTCTTTTCGAGGCCCCAGTCCTTGTCCTCGATTTGTCCTTGGACCGTTGAGGTTACGGTGGTGCGGTAATACATGCCCTCTTCGTAGCGAGAGAGCTGTTCGGCGGTGAGAGTGCGGTCAGCCTCATCGCCATCGCGGAAGATCAGGAAAACGGCGACGCCCAGCGCGACCGCGAGGAGGCCGATGGCGGATAGGAGTTTTGTTTTGGAGGACATGGTGGGATCATAGGTAATCCCACCCGCTTTGTCCTCTTACAAAATATCCGGGTGTTTGCAGCCACTTCTCGCTCGTTGGTCTTTAAAGAGACCTCAGAGAGCGGTCCGGACGCGGTAGAAGACACGGCCTCGGTTGGTTTCCGAGCTTGGAAGAAAGACGGTCTCGGTGCCACTGGCTGAGCCGGCTGGAATGCTTGCGCTATCTGTGAGTTCTCTCCAACTTCCCTCGCTGAGATCCAAGCTGTAATCAATGATATAGAGGCCGGGGCTCCCCGACCATATGAGAGAAACTTCGCCGTCGCTCACAGGTTCGATACTCGTAATTGTCAGTTCGCTTGCGGTGCCCAGGGTGAGGTAGAGATTGTCAAAGCCGGTGCCACGCTGGTCTGCGGTTCCGTTCGTCTGGGCCGTTGAAACTGGATCGAGGATGAAGTCCACGGAGCTGTTTTGAGTCCCAATCGGACCAAGATCCCAGCGAAGTTCCAGTGGGTCGGACTGGCCGGTCGTCGAGATGCCTGCGCCGGCAAGGGTTCCGAGCGATGTCCAGTTGGTGCCGCCATCGATAGTGAAGTAGAGGGTCCAATCAGTCTGGTTGTTGCCCCCGATGCCGTTGAAGGCGTAAGTCTGAATGACGGCTTCACCGCCGCTGAAACCGAGTGGTCCGCCTCCTGCAGTGGGGCTGATCGAAAAAGTGGACCACGTTGATTCATTATCACCGCCTTCGAGAATCGGGGTCTGGGCATCGCTCTCGCGAGCGGAGCTAAATTTCAGGTAGTTCCCGGTTGCTCCGCTGCCGATGGTGCGATTGGCGGTAGTTTGATTGCCGGCTCCGAGCGCCCCGGTTCCGGTGGCCGAATCGATCAGGCTGGTGGTCATCCAAGTAGTCATAGCGGAGCCATCCGAGTCCAAGGTAATGTCGATCACTTCGTTCGGATCGAAGTCAAAGCTCACGGCGACAGTGCTGCCGGGGGTGACAAAGGCGATGAGTGAGATTTGGGGAGTGGTCAAATTGAAGTCGTTCGATTCGATGACGAGGGAACCGGTGAAAAAGCCGTCGACCGACTCAGGCGTAAAGGTGATCTCAATATCGGCGCTTTCTCCCGCGCGAATTGCGGAGGGGATCGCGCCCGCGGTAAATTGTGTCGCTCCGGTGATCGGGAGCGCCGAAATGACGAGGTCTTCAGTTGAACCGGTATTGTTGACGGTCACGGTGAGAACTTGGGATCCGGGGTTGTTCGAGAGGATGCCGAAGTCGAGCGTAGGTTCATCAATCGAAATAAGCGGGTCTTGAACGTTGATGATGAGCTCAAGCACCTTGGAAGGTGTCGTGGCATCATTCGATTCGATGGTTAGATTCACGGTGTAGATCCCGGGATTGTCGGGAGTGAAAGTAAGATCGAGATTCCCAGCCTCGCCGGCCGGCAGAGTCACTGGCAGAGCCGAATCGATGGTCATCAGTGCTCCTTCCGGTCCTTCCGGAGTAATTCCGGTGATGATGAGATCTTGAGTGCGACCGACATTTGAAATGGGCAGCGAGATCGGGGTGGCGGTGTTTGTGGTGTCGGTAGAGAGAGATGAATCGACCACCAGGAGGGGGTCAGGAGTCGCGGTCACGTTTGCGAGATCATCACCAATGCGGATCTCATCGATCTTCGCCGAGGTGGTGTTGTGGGAGTTGATGCGGACTGCGTCGAAGCTCGCCTTGCCAGCCAAAGTCACGATTGCGGTGCGGGTGTAGGTGCTGAGGTTGGTGAGATCGAGATCGAGGTCAGATGATTCGGCAAGATATCCCGTCGCGGTGGTGTCGGTGCCATTGTATTCCAATTTCACCACGGCAAACCAAGTGCCGAGGTTCGAATTTCCGGCATTGCCCGTTAAGGTAAACTCCTCGTCGCTGTCCAGGAGAGTCCATGCGCGATTGATCCGTTTGCCAAAAGAAAGCAACTCCGCACCGCCGCTGAGGAGGCTCGTGCGGAATTCGTGTCCGCTCGCGATGGGGCCTGGGTTTTCGACAATGAAAGACAGGTAGATCTCGGGATATTCTCCGTTGAGAGCATCGTCGCCGACGGTGTAGAAGGCCTCGAGTGGGCGGGTCAAATCGGCACCTCCGGAGAGAGCGCAGGAACCTGCCGATGAACTCGCGGTCCCGGCAGAGTTGTCCCCGTTGGCGATGAAGGTATTGCCGGATCCAAAGGTCGCCGAGTCAGGCCCGGTCCAAGCGTCTGCCCAACCGGTTCCTGAGCCGCTGCCGTTGACAGCCTGGCCGGTCGTGCCATCAAAGGGTTCGCCCACAAACTCTCCTGCAAGTGAGAAGCTGCCTGAGGTCAGAGCGAAGATTGTCGTGAGAAATTTTTGAGAGCAACGGGAGAGGGGAGTCATCTGAATGGGAATCTAGCTGAAGCCATGCCAGATGTCGTTTCGATGTTGCGCTTAAGATTTGTGATATTGCGACGCCTTGAGCTGAACTTTTAGCGATGTCGCGTGATCTACCGGGCACTTCTCTGCCTCTGGTAAGCCTTTGGGGCGATTCCTTCCGCCCGCTTGAAGGCTGCTGAGAAGTAGTGGACGGATGAAAATCCACAGGACTCCGCGATCGAGGTGATACTGTCTTCGGCGCGGGCGATTCTTCGTTTGGCTTCCTCAATTCGAAGGCGGGTCAATTCCTCGTGGACGCCCCGATTGAGGACCTCGCGGAAGCGCTTCTCGATCACTCGTCTGGAAAAGCCCACCTGAGCAGCCACATCCGCCACGCCAATCCGGTCGAGATGGTTTTGGCGGAGGTATTTGAGCACCTTTGCGACGACCTGATCCTTAATGTCAGGGTGACCGGTACTGGCGCGGCGAGTGATTCCCTTCGGCTGTAAAAGGACGCGCTTCTGGGGCAGAGGTTCATTTAAAATCAAGCGGTTCACCATTTCAGCGGCGAGATAGCCCCGGTGCCATTCGTCCAGTTCGATCGCGGTGAGTGGGATGGGAGCGAGCGTCGTAGTGTTCTGCACGTCTTTTTCGATCACGATCATGGTGACGTCTTCCGGCACGCGGATTCCTTTTTCCAGGAACAACTCCTGCAGCGTGTAGGCGAGGCCGGCGTGTGCCATGCAGAGCCCGGCTGGCAGCTGGGAATCTTGGATTTGTGAAACGAGCCATTCTGCTTTTTCCTCAAAATCCGGAGTGTAGCATTCGATTGTCCGGCACTCGATTCCAGAATTGGCCGCGAAGGAAGACACGCCTTTTGCGAAGGTCTGATCGAGGACGTTCTTGGATGAAATAATATTAAGAAGCATGGGTGCCCCGTTGGAGGTCAGCTCCTTGGCTGCAAGCATTCCGCATGCCTCGTAGTCGGGGAGAATTTGGTGGGCCCCGTCGTCTCGTCCCACAAGCGAGACTTTTGGGAGCTCCCAACTCGCGATGCGCTTCTCGAGTAAATCATTGTCCACGATGCCATAGATGACACCGTCCGAGAGCGGACGATTCGGACTCCAGTCTCCTCGCACCGACCAGCGTGCGTCCAGCCTGACTCCTTCTGCAGCGGCATAGGCTTGGGCTCCCGCGAGCACCTCCGAATTGAAGAAATCAAGAATCAGGCTCATGGTTGGCTGTGTTCGATTCTGCTTCATACCTTCGCGATATCTTAAAAAAGTGACGCAACATCGCACACCATTCCGGATTGAAATGTGTAGGTTGGGACCTGTCCTGACTTCACCATAACTCAGTCTCACATTAAAACTTTCGAAATCATGAACATTAAAGACATCCATACTCTCAGAAGAACCAGCGTAATCTGCGGGCTTGCCGCTTTTTCGGTCTCAAACGGTCTGGCTGTCGTGATCGCCCGGTATGACATGGAAACCCTCACGCTGGACGGAACCCAAAGCACATCGCTGGATGTGGGCTCCAATGCGGACTTGATGGCAGGGGGTTTCACCGAGAACCTCACCGGCGGGACCAATCAGAACGAATTTGGACGACAAAGCTTGAGCCTCATCCCGGCTGGCGTGAACGGTTTGAGCGCGAGATCGATGAACGCTGGTGCCAGTAACCCATGGTGGGAATTTACGATCACTCCAAATGCGGGGACTACGGTCGAACTGACGACCATGACCTTGGATGCGGGGATCAGCCTGACTCTCAGCAATTCGAACTGGGACTACGACGTGAGTTGGAGCATCGATGGCTTCGGCACCACGCTCGGAACCTTCGATGGCCCCTCCGGCACGATGACAACGATCACCAGCACCGATCTCTCAATCGACCTTTCTTCACTTCCAGCCCAGTCAGATTCCTTCACCGTCCGGGTTTCACCGAATCGCATTGGTGGCACAAACGGCGCCGCCTCCCAGCGTGCCGGCTGGATTGACAATGTGACCTTAAACGGTGACGTCACGACCGCGATTCCCGAGCCATCCAGCCTGGCCTTGCTGGGACTGAGCGGATTGGCGCTGCTCCGCCGCCGTCGCTAAAGGTGGACATGGCTCTGCTGAAACAAGGGCTGATCAAGTGTCTCATTCACTCGAAGCGTTGACGTAGAGCTGACAATTTTGTGTGAAGTTTAAATTCCCTCTGGGATTTAGGTCGAAAATAGCCTCTACGGCACCACGAAGAAATGGACGAAGTCCTCAGCCTCTGCGGCGACTACGTCCTGAAAACCGATCAAAACCTTGAGGCAAAAGAACGCTGGAACCTATACATGACGCTCCTGCGAGCCGAAGCCGGTTTTAAAATGCTCAAA